>DYNT01000005.1 GCA_020720905.1 Micavibrio aeruginosavorus | reverse complement strand
GTGATTTGTCCTCCATAACGGCAGATCCCTTCTTTGTACCCATGCGAAGCAACAAGACCACTCATAACGGAGGCGCCCGCTTTCGCACAAGTATTGGGATCCGTCAGCAACGCTTGAATGTAGGCTTTTTCCGACATCCCTGCGCTTTGCGCATAGGACGGAATATTGGTGTGATAAATTTGAAAGGCGCAATAGGCTAAAGAGCCCTTATTAACGGCTCCCAAGCGCCCATCCGCTTCATGAATTGCCATCGCCTTAAGTTCTTTACTATACCCACCGCCATGGGCATCAATGGCAGATATGAGTCCATTCAGCTTCATAAGCTCTTCAGCCTGCGCAACCGTCATCTTACTTTGAGCAACATCCTTGCTCCATCGATTTTGTGTGTCATGATACTGGGTTGTCGGCGTGGCGGCAAAAATCTCTGTCTGTCCCAAAAGCATAAAACCAAAGGCCACCACGCTTGCGACCATAAGGGCCGCCGCGCCTGAAAAAATCCTATGATAAAAGGGTGCCTTTATCATCGCCCTCTATTCTTTCTCATAAAGTTCGTAAAGGTCAAAATCGCTGGCTTTAACACAACCATTCTGGCCTATCTCTTCTGGCTTCTTACCTGAAGCAAACCATAAATCGCTGGGCAGTTTCTCACCATGCCAACAGACCGAAATCGTATTTTTCTTAAGATTGATATAAAGGCGCGCATTATCGCTGCTGCACGCATGTTCTTTGCAGGCAAAGACGAAAAGGATGTCGCCCTTTTGCTCCACCGGCGTGGTGATTTGTTTTGCATAGCCACTAAAAAGGCCATCAAAGTGCGCTTGATCCAAAGCCTTATGCGCTTCCTTTTGCAAAAGAGGATCCGTCCAGAAACTTTTGCCCGCCTTCGATTCAAAGGAAAAGACGCCGACCCATTCTTTAAGGGGATCCAAAGACACGGCTTCCTCCGCAGCAAAAGACGGCACGGCACAGCCCATGATCATCAAACACAAAAGCGTCACACTACGGTTCATGAATCCATCCCACCCTAAACCAAACCCTCTAAGAGAGAACCTACGCCTATCCCAAGGACTTTGGCTAGAAATTTTTATAGTTGGCTTACCTTCTATCATCGTGTTTTTGACTTAATAACCCCTTAATTTTCCGCCTTTTTCCAAACGGGCAAAACGGCAAAGGCAAAGGCCGTCAACGCCATGGCCGCCCACAAAGAATCCGTCCAAAAATTATAGGCTGTCATCAAAAGAGCATAGGCAAAGGCAATCGCCGCCAAGGCAAAGGGACGCAAGGCGGGGCACAATCGAGCCACGCCATAAAGCGCCAAGAAAAACAGGAATAGGTAAAGCCCAAGCCCCCATGCACCAAGCTCAACCCACAGTTGCACAACGGCATTGTGGGGATGCGCGGCAGGTTGTATCGCATAAACATACATATCCCCATGAGGGACGCGCCAATCCAATCGTCCTGCTTGCCCGATGCCCCATCCCAAAAGGGGTCTTTCAAAAATTCGATAGGATAAATAATCCCATATTTCAACGCGATGCCCCCATGAGGGTGGCAATTTCAAAACGGCGTCATGCCAATGGGTCACGGCATAATGCGCCACTATCGGCCACACGAGCGAGCCGACGCCCACCACCCCCGATAGCCCCATCGTCACTTTGGGCAACGCCCAAGCGGCGATAAACGTAACCATCGCCAACACAGCCCCCACTTGCGATGCGCGTGAGCTTGTCACCGTCAAGGCCAGCGTTACGGATAAAAAAAGCGCCCCCAAAAGAATCGTCTTCTTTTGAGGATCGCGCACGCCCCATAACACCGCCGCAACAGGCCAAAACAACAAAAGCCCATAAGAAAGCCCCCGATTAAGCTTGGTCACATAACCCGAATCGCGCCCCCAGTGCTGCACAAAATAAAGCAACAGCCCGTTATGCATCCCAAGGCCAAGAAGAAACAGCAGAACAAAAAGGAAAAACCAGCGCTCTGGCACAAGGCAGACCGCTTGCATCGCTGGCGAAAAAAGGAAAAGCAAGGGAACAAGGATCGTCACAAGTTTCAGGGTTTCCCGCCATGACTCTTGGGGCAGCAAGGCCTGAAAACACGATAACAGCGCCGCCGAGAGCATAAAGAAAACAAAGAGCGTTACAAGCCGATCAGGCGTGGGAAAACGCTTGTGCCCCACGCCATAAAAAAGCGCCAGCAACAGCGAGCCGCCAATCCCCAGCCCCCCCCATGCGCCACCGGAAACCAGCCCCACGGTAACGATCAGGCCATAAAGAACCAGAGTCACCACAGGCAATGCCGTTAAAAACAGCGCTGCGCCTTTTTCTTGAAACTCTTTCGTTTTCATCGCTTGTCCTGTCCGTTAAAGCCAAAACCACAGAAAATGACTAAAAAATGGGATGCCAGCCTTCGCTGGCATGACGAGGTTTTTGTGGTATCCTTTGCCTTTAGCGTCATCCCCGCGCAGACGGGGATCCCATTTGGTTTTCCTTCTTATATCGAGATAGGCTATAAGCTGGCCTTCCGTTCAGTTTTACCGGATTAAAAGCCAATGTCCACCTCTCTTCGCCTTGCCCTTTACCAGCCCGACATGCCCACCAACACGGGCTCTATGCTGCGCCTTGGCGCGTGCCTTGGCATCGGCCTTGATATTATCGAGCCGTGCGGCTTTATCTGGGACGACAAGCGCCTGCATCGCGTGGCCATGGATTATATCGATCACATCAATTACGAACGGCATCAGGACTGGCCAGCTTTTTTAAAAGCACGCGCAGGGCGGCGCATCGTCTTGCTCACCACCAAGGCCGCTGCGCCCTATACCGCTTTTATCTTTCAGCCCGATGACATCCTGATGGTTGGACGCGAAAGCGCGGGCGTGCCAGAAGACGTTCACAATGCCGTCCATGCCCGTGTCACTATCCCCATGACCAAAGGGCTTCGATCCCTTAACGTCGCCCTTGCCGCCGCCATGGTTTTGGGGGAGGCTATCAGGCAAACAGGGGGCGCTTCATAGAAGCGTCCCAGAGAGCTTGGAAAGTTCCTGCGCTACTACCCCAGCCGAGCCCTCAAAATAACGCACCCAGCCTCATCCTAACGCAAATGTGGGGCCTTCTACAGGCGACCTGTCCCCCATATAGACGGAATGATCCCATGCTATGGTTAACACGTCTCGTCAAAACGCTTTTTTTCACAGCGCTGGCAAACCGTAAATTATTTATTAACAAGCCTTGAAACAGACCCCCAAAGCGCTTACATGAGTCCGGTCAGAAGCAAGGCCGCCCGTCGGCTTGACTTCTGCCCTTTTCTCCATTTCGAATAGAGCGATGGAAAAAAGGTCGAAGCTATTTACCACCCCAAGGCTTTTGCCTTGGACAACAACTTAGTAAGGAGCAAGACCGATGAAATTTCGTCCTCTGCATGACCGCGTCGTGGTTCGCCGTCTTGAAAGCGAAGCCAAGACCGCTGGCGGCATCATTATTCCCGACACAGCCAAAGAAAAGCCCATGGAAGGCGAAGTCGTCGCCGTAGGCCCTGGCGCACGGGATGAACAAGGCAAGATCGTCGCCTTGGACGTTAAGGCGGGTGATTGTATTCTGTTTGGCAAATGGTCCGGCACAGAAGTCAAGATCGATGGTCAAGACCTGCTTATCATGAAAGAGTCCGATATTATGGGCGTGATTGATAAGGGCGCATCCGGCAAGTGCGGCTGCAAGAAATAGCATTCAGCATTCGGCATTTAGCATTTAGCAATTCGGGAGAATCTCTTTCCCTAAATGCTAAATGCTAAATGCTAGATGCTAGATGCTAAATGCTAAATGCTTTTAATCATCAAACTATCCCTTTGAAAGGAACACAACAATGTCTGCTAAAGAAATTCGTTTTGGCGTAAAGGCTCGTGACAGCATGATGCGCGGCATCGATGTGCTGGCCGATGCCGTCGCTTGCACGCTGGGGCCCAAGGGTCGCAACGTCGTGATCCAAAAAAGCTATGGCGCACCCCGCGTGACCAAGGACGGTGTCACCGTCGCCAAGGAAATCGAGCTTTCCGATAACTTTGAAAACATGGGCGCCCAAATGGTGCGTGAAGTCGCCAGCAAGACGGTTGACCGCGCCGGTGACGGCACCACAACCGCCACCGTTCTGGCTCGTGCTATGGCTCGCGAAGGCGTCAAGGCCGTCGCGGCAGGCATGAACCCCATGGATCTCAAGCGTGGCATGGATGCCGCCGTTGAAAAAGTTGTCGAGGATCTGGCCGCACGCGCCAAGAAAGTCGCCAGCAAGACCGAGATTGCCCAAGTCGGTACAATCTCGGCCAACGGCGATAAGGAAATCGGCGACATGATTGCCTCGGCCATGGAAAAGGTCGGGCATGAATCACCTATCTCTATCGAAGAGAATAAGAGCCTTGAGACCGAGCTGGACGTCGTCGAAGGCATGCAGTTTGATCGCGGCTACCTCTCGCCCTATTTCGTGACCAACGCGGAAAAGATGGTCTGCGAGATGGAGAACCCCTACATCCTGTTCCATGAAAAGAAGCTGGCGGGCTTGCAGCCTTTGCTGCCCGTTTTGGAAGCCGTTGTTCAGTCAGGGCGTCCTTTGCTGATCATCGCGGAAGAAGTTGAAGGCGAGGCTTTGGCCACGCTGGTTGTCAATAAACTTCGCGGCGGGCTTAAGGTCGCGGCTGTTAAGGCTCCGGGTTTTGGTGATCGTCGCAAGGCGATGCTGGAAGACATGGCGATTTTGACCAATGGCCAAGTCATTTCCGAAGACCTTGGCATCAAGCTGGAGAACGTCACGCTGTCCATGCTTGGCACGGCCAAGAAGGTTCGCATCGATAAGGACAACACGACCATCGTTGATGGCGCTGGCAAAAAGAAAGACATCGAAGCACGTTGCGCCCAGATCCGTCAACAGATTGAGCTTTCCACCTCCGATTACGACAAGGAGAAGCTGCAAGAACGTCTGGCCAAGCTGGCTGGCGGCGTTGCCGTTATCCGCGTCGGCGGCGCAACGGAAGTCGAAGTCAAGGAACGCAAGGATCGCGTTGACGATGCCGTTCACGCAACCAAGGCGGCCAAGGAAGAAGGCATCATCGCAGGCGGTGGCGCGGCTCTTCTTTACGCCATCCGTGCGATTGAAAAGGTCAAGGTTGCCAACGACGATCAACGCCGCGGCGTTGACATCGTGCGCAAGGCTCTTGAGGCTCCTATCCGTCAGATCGTTGACAATGCCGGCCTTGATGGCTCGGTCGTTGTTGGCCGCCTGTTGGATCAGGCCGACAAGAACCACGGCTTTGATGCTCAAAAAGGCGTTTACTGCAATCTGATCAAGGAAGGCATTATCGATCCCGTCAAGGTCGTTCGTGTGGCTTTGGAGAACGCTGCTTCGGTCGCGGGTCTCTTGATCACCACGGAAACCATGATCGCCGATAAGCCAGAGAAAAAGGAAGCCCCAATGGGCGGCCATGGCGACATGGGCGGCATGGGTGGCATGGGCGGGTTCTAAACCCCACCAACCTTTTATAAGGCACAACGAAAAACCCCTTGGTGGATGCCAAGGGGTTTTTTGTAAAGAGACTTAACGCGTGCTACTGAAGATGTCGTTTCTCCTTTGACAACAAGCCGCAGGGAATTTAACGTTCAGTTATTCCACGGCTCTTGCGGAGCGCCTCATGAAAAATAAATTTTCCTTTTTGGCTTTAGTCTTTTCTGTTGTGGCTGTTGCTCTTGCCCTCACAGGAACGGCACAACAGTCCGCCCCAAAAGAAACCGCCTATGAGCGCGTTCTACGCACCCGCACCCTACGCTGTGGTTACACATGTCTTGGCCAGAGGTGGTTGAGCGTGACCCCAATACAGGCGCGTTTAGTGGTTATGTAGTTGATGTTGCCGAAGCTGTCGCCGAAAGTCTTGGCATCAAAATCGAATGGGCACAGGAAAAGTCGATGCAATTTGTGATGATGGCAATCTACAGACTGAACAAACCTTACAAATCGCCTATACAGAGCCAACTGTCTATGCTGGAATTTTTGCGTTTGTACGCATGGATGATACACGCTTTACCGATCAGAACAATCGTATCAATCAACCTGATATTCGCGTTTCGATGATAGACGGCGATTTATCGCACGAAAGCTTACGCAAGCTTTATATAAAGGCTAGGCTATATTATGCGCTGGCCTTGGCCGTTACATCGGCGAATAAGGCTGTCCACTGATCAACAGGAATCTTTCCGTAAGGGCCTTCAGAGGAACCCCAGTAGGTCAGCATTTGCGGAAAGACATTGGTTTCTTGCCCACGAACAGGGATAAAATAACGATCCAAGGGCAAAAACCGGATGCCCTCTAGCCGCGTAGCTCGTGCAGCGTCACCGTTTGGCTCAACTTGCTCTAAAAGCGCTGTGGCAAAAATTAAAGGATCATCGGTTCCCAGCCGCTTCTTGGCTTCAGCCCGCCTTGCTGTCAAAACGTCCAACGTGCGAGAGGCCGCTTTGGATAGTTCAGCACAGGCGCTTTCCCGCGCGACATAAAGCGCATGCATCACATGATTAAGCTCGCCTTGCGAAATCTCAGGAAGCCAGATCAAATAACCCGCCCCCGTTTGGCCTGCGCGATCAAGCGTTGCCGTCAGCTCACAAAAGGAACAGATCGTCACAAAATCTTCCCCGCCGCCCTTTCCCGAAGAAAGAGCGTTCATGGGCAGCACACGCTGATATTTTTTGGAAAAAAACCCACAACAACGGCAAGAAAAAGAATCGCGCCCAAGCGTTTTTTCAAACTGACTCTTGGACGGCGCTTTCTCTTTTGAAACCGCCCCCTTGGCGTCGAGCCGCAACCCAACGCCAAGAGAAAGGGATAGAAAGGTCAAGAAACCTTCTTATTAAAAGGTTGTTGTAAAGTTCGAAAAGGTAGCCTCATCTCCAAGAGACGAGCCAATCACAGATGTCTGGAGAAGAGAGGTTAAGGTCGGAACAGCCGTAATGACCCCCCCCGTGACAAGACGCGCAATACCTTTAGACATCGGTTCACTGGTTGGGTTTTCCGCATGTTTCTTAAGGCTCAACGCGCCCGAAACCATCATAAAGGCCCCACCAATATAGCAAA
Source organism: Micavibrio aeruginosavorus (assembly GCA_020720905.1). Lineage (GTDB taxonomy): Bacteria > Pseudomonadota > Alphaproteobacteria > UBA9219 > UBA9219 > UBA8914. The sequence goes on along the minus strand of DYNT01000005.1, from coordinate 16,969 downwards.
CGGCGCTTAGAACATAAGGAAAGACAGGCAATTGGGCTTGGGTTACATCTCTAAGTCTCGTGTCAATATCTTCTTGCGCCATCGCCAGCTCTGGCATAGCCACGGCAACGATCACCGCAAGAACACCCCACTTGAACATTTCACTCATCAATACGCTTTTTTTCATCGCTTCCTCCTGGTTATAAAAAGTTACCTTTTTCCCTCCCGTAAAGGGGGGGTGAGTTTTTGTTGAATCCCACATCAAGCACATAGGCAGGGTACAACAACTTTCTTTCGGCATCAACTGTCTCTTAATTGCTTTCAAGGCTTCTAGACATTTGTCCTTACTCTTATTGTCCTACGGAGTTCTTAACAAGGGTTTAATTCTTTTACGGATTAATAATCCCCGTTCCAAACGTCTTGTCGATGATTTTGAGCATCCTATCAATGTTAATGGCCATCGCGCCACCAATAATATGGGTAATCCCTTGCGGAATTGTCGCCTGCCCGCCGCCTTCAACCGCCGCTTTAACGATAAGCCAACCCCGAAGGAAGGCGATGAGGCCAATAATTTGAATGAAGGCAAGAATAGCCTTAACCGTGTTATCAGCGGCCGTTGTGTTGACACCCGCCCCAACAAAATTTGACCACGCAATGCCAGAAAAACTGCTCATATTGCTAACAGAGCTCACCCCAAAAATCGTTAAAAGTATATCCTCCAGCACGCCCCCTATTGAAATAAGGAGCGCCCCGATGACCAGATTGACAATGATCGTCTTGGGGCTAGAAGCGCGAGGATCCGTGCCTGTTTTGACGCCAGCAAACAATCCCTTCACAATAAACGTCAACCCAACGATCACACTGATCATCGATAACAACGTAGACATCGGCCCGTGAATGTTTTTCACGAAATTTTGCATCATAACATCAAGTGAGCTGGCTCCGACAACAGCTCCAGCGGCACAGGCTCCACTCCATGCGCCAGGGATATTGCCCATAACGGACATCTGCAGAAGGCTTGCAACCGTAGGAAGAGAGAGGAGAAACCCTGCGCCAACAAAATGCGCGATGCCCGCGACAATTTGGGATTGGCTTGGATTTTCAGCATGCCTTTTAAAGAGAAGGATCGAACGCACCGCTAAAAAGGCCCCCGCGATATAGGCAAAGGCATTAAGGATATAAGGATACACGGTGCTTTCCGCCTTCACCTTACAAAAGAGCGCACCCAACGTATCAACCTGCGCCCAAACCATGCTAGGGAATAACAAGGCCGCGACAAAAAAAGAAAAGAGATAAATTCCTTTTGGATATTTTTTATCCATGTTCAAACCCCTGCTCTTGCTCCGCAATAAAAGGGGAGATACCACATCTCCACTTCACCTTTTCAAAAAACACCGCCTCACAGCGCATTCTCTCATACTTATTGTGCCCTAAACAATTAAAAACCTGTTTAATTTCGAGACAAAAAAAGGGGGGCTTACCCCCCCCCTTTTTTTATAGAGCGAAGGAACACTATCAGCGAAGCGTCCCCTTTTCCCCAATAACCTCCCATTTTTCGCCCTTTTGACGGATTTCTTTTACTTTTCCAAGTCCCTGCAATGTTTCCCCCACAGCAACGCGACGCAGCTCTTGGCTTTCCAAACCAGAGGCTATCCAAGCCGCATCAGGGGTTGCCGCACGCAAAACCCAAGAAGGAGAGACTGGGGTGACCCTTTTTTTCTTCACGCCTTTTTTTACCGGCGTCTTAGCCCGCGCTTTTTGAGGAGCAGCCTTTTCCGTTTTCTTGCCTTCATTGGTCGCGGACAAAGTTTCTGGCGGTAAGCCCCCCTTCTCGAACGCATCGGCTGTCTGCTCAACAGAAACACTTCTTTTTTCTTCTAAAACGAGCGGAGTGTTTTCCTGTTTTTTATCCTTCGCGGCCAATTTTTGCTCAAGTTGAGAAACCTGCTCTCGCAAAGCCACCTCTTGTGACGATGGCATAGGTTTTCTTAATGTTTCCAACTGAGATACAAGCTGCGCATTCTGCTCCAAAGAATGATTCAACTCTTTCTTGAAAGATTCGATTTGAGTCATCATTTCATTGATGCGCGCAGAAGAACCCATGTCCCCTTCCTTTGACTTAACCGTCATTGCCAAAGGCGTCGATTTTACTTCACTCTCTTTTGTTTCTTCTTTTTTGGAAAGCGTCGGTTCCACCTTCATATCTTGGCTCTCCTTCATCACAGGAGACGCCCCCGTCACAGGAGGCAAGGGAGGAATGGCCATAGAATCACTTGATGATAAAATATCAGTGTTTTTCTCAACCGCTTCTGGCCGTTCCGTTGGAAGCGGCTCGCCCTCTTTAAGGGGAAGCGCCATCCTGCCGCCGCTTGCCACAGTCCGTTGAGCTTGATGATAAATGGCGGACATATCAACCTTGCCAACAGCCTCAAGCCCTTTTTTATCCAAAGACTCGGCTTCTTTAGGATGGGGCGCATTTTTAATTTCTTTAATGCTCAAAACATTTGAAACGGGCAAACGTGTGGTCTCTTCGCCTTTGATCAAATCACCAAATTGAAAATAAGCCAATCCACCAAGAAGAAGGATTCCCACCCCCAAAACGCTGATTAAACCGCCCCAATTGCGCTTAGGCGCAACCTCTTCGTTTTGCTTGGTTGCTTCTTCAACCATTTCATCAAGGACTTCTTCAGAGACACCGTCTTGATCATGAAAATCATCTTCAGGAGGCAGGGCATCCTGCCACGCTTCTGTTGAAGAGTCGCTTGATGAAAAATCATCTTGAAGAGACAAATCATCTCCTGTTTCTGTTGGTTTGTCCGTCATAACCGATCCCTTTCATAGACTATCAAAACAAGACGGCAGCGCCATCCAAACCCCTTAAGACAAAAATGACCCCGATCCCATAAACAAGCAGGCGCGTTTCCCCCTAAAACAGGATTCCAAGATAGACTACGTCACCTTGAAATCCAGAAAACTTTTTGGCCGCCTCTATTGGTTTTTCTTGAAGCCAATGCGGCATGATGGAGAAAAACTTTTCAGGTTTTCACGCAGACAGACTATAGCTCATCCTATAATCAGATTGAAGCTATTTTGTGTTTTTCGCAGCAACCGAAAAGGTAAAAAAGCAGCTCATGCCCCCTTACAAACAAGGCTTCCTGTTCCAACCCTAATACCCGCTTGAAAAAGAGTTGAGCATTTGAATTTGGGCAGGCGTCAGCTTACCGTTTGTCGTTGGGTCTTTCTGCCCTTGACTGTAAGATGGCCCACTAGAGCCGCCTACACTCCCTCTCAATCCCATTTGTTGATAGCCTCGCAAAAGCTGCTCCCCATTAAGCTCATCCGCGTTACGGGTAGAGAAACTATCGCTCTGTTGAACCCTCCCCGACTCTGTAACAGAATCTAAAAAGAAGATCCCCATCGGCGTGCCAACAGCAACGCGAACAAGCGTTTTGGTGTTATTGGCTTCGTTCTTAAAGAATTCTGACACAGTATCACCAACTTCACCAAGGCCTTCATACAAAGCCTCTTTGGTTCCTTTTTTAGCTTGATCTGAAATAACAGTGCCATCGCTCACTGTTGTTTCCGTTTTCGTCTCACCCAACGCCTTGCCAAAAGCTGATGCAAATGCACCGGCAGCAGGAAGGAGAACACGCGTAAAATAACGATGATCAACCTCTGTTGCCATCCCGCCTAACGTCGTGTCTGGATCCAAAGCCAACGCATTGATCGAATACTCTTTTCCTTTGTGGGTCACCGTATTAAAGGTCAGCACCAAATAATCGTTCATGACGCTAAAGCGGCCAATAGCACGTCCACCAGAAAGAGGGCCGGACAGAATCTGCGCCAAAACAGGGCCAGGAATATCCGAATTGGCCTCAGTCAAAAGCTGTGCATAATTAACTGTTCCCGCAGGAACAATGGCCGGTTTGATCGCAGGCGTGGCCACCGCTCCCGCAGCTGCCATAGCATCCTTCTGCAAGGCCTGCTCCTTCTTAAAATGATCTTCTTTTTCAGAAGCGTCCTCTACGCCCTTAACAACCTTTGCGTGAGTAGGAGCCCATCCCGACATGAGTTCTTGCATTTGTTTTTGCATGGCCTTTGCCAAAGAATCATCCTCAGCCCCACCCCCACGTTGATTGACTTGCATCTGTTGTTGCATAAGCTGAAGTTGTTGGTTGTTTTGTTTTTGCTGCGCGCCCATTTCCTGTTTGAGCCGCTCTGTCTCAGCCTTAAACTCGACTAAAGGATCCGTCTTTTTATTAATCAAATCCGCGACATCATTCCCGCTTGGTGTTGGCATAGCGCTTCCACCTTCTGTCAACGCCTGACCAACACGCTGCGCGTTAGCTTTTTCATTTTGTTCATTAAAGAACGGCGTCGCTGCTCCACCTGGGGGCTCACTCAGCAACGGCGGTTTTGCTAATTGAGAAACGGGGGGCTCTGGCGCACCAGAAAAAGAACCCAAAGCTCCGGCTAACACAACGCCAACAAACCCCATAATAACAAGCAATTTAACAATGGGCTTGTTCTTAAGCGTTTCAAAAAAACCTTTTTTCTCGCCCGCAAGATTTCCGAAAGATTCTTGTGAATCCGCCATGTCAAATTGATCTTGATCAAACTCGTCCGTGTTATTTGTCATGGCCGTCTTCCCGCATGAGGCGCGCACGTATCATCGCGCCATTATCTGACATTAAGAGAACAGGGGCGTTCCCGATTTCATAAGCCGTCATTCCATCTGCCGATGAAGCGCTGGCGTTCCACGCCGGTGATAAAAGCGCCAGAGGGGTGCGAACATAAACACGCTCCCCCATTTGCCATGCCATCGTTCTTGCATCAACGCCACCGACCTTAAGCCTTTTAGCCGCCTGAGGTGGTGCATTTTCAAGAATCATGGAGAGTATTTCATCACCAGCAGAAGGCCCTGTTCGACGTTTTTCTATCAGCGGCGTTTTGGCATTAGGCCCCAGACTTGGCACACGCGCATCAAAACGCAAGTGAAAGGTTCCTCCGCCAGAAGATAGACGGAAAATAATCGGCGTTGAAAGCCCCTTAAGCAAGATCGATAAATTACCCGTCCCAAAGCGCGTCAAAGGAACAACACGAACAACGTGAGATCCCGCCTGTGTGGGGGTGACCTCAAAATTGCCCCCAACGCCAACATCTAAAATGGGCCAAGGCTCCCCCGTTATGTCAATAATGTCTATCGTCGTAACATAGCCCGCAGCTAAGTTGATTTGCGGAGGCTCGCCACCAGGATCCAATGAAATTCCAACGACCTTGACCTCTCCTTTGGGCGCCCCCGTGTGCGGCGAAAGGGCGGACTCTTGCGTTGATTCCAATTTCCGCATGAAATCACGAACCTGATCCGACGATAAAGGCAAAAGCCCCTGTGAAGCGCGTTTAAAGGACTTGCGGTTATGGTCTTCGTCCCGTTGAGCTTGCTCTTGTGCGGCGCGCGCTGCAGCCTCTTCGGCTTGTTGCTCAAGATTGAGCTGATCTGCCACAGAATCACTTAACGGCAAGGTTCCAGGTAAATCGATCCCCCCTGCTGGAGACGCCGTTTTTTCTGTACCTTTGGCCGCAGCGTCACTTGAGGAATCCACCCCACCCTTTTGGGCAGAAGCCAAGGCCGCACGCACGGACGTTGTCAAAGAAGGGGGCACCTTGTCTTGAGCCTCGACAAGAGAGGCGCTTAAAACAAGAACAACAACAAGCCCAACAAGCACGCTTGGCGTGGTTGAAGCCGGCAAAAGACGTTCGGTTTTACGAAACAAAGGACATCCCCGAATCAGTGTAAAGCATTCAAACTCTCCTCACTCCATTTTCACCAAATCAATGTTAACATAAGGTTTATGCTTTCTTGTTCTTTTACTAAAGCCTTAACGATCACAACACAGAAAAGCAAGGCCGCCAAGCTGTTGCCCCACCTCTTATCACATAAATCGCCACGTTTTTATGCCAATGCCCGTAGGGTTTTGTTTCCCAGACACCCTGACAATCGTTAAACGAACGATACCTTTGCTGGCCGATGAAACATTATTATTTGTCGTATAGGTCATAATAACGGGCATTTCAACGATCCATCGATAGGTCTTCTCTTTGCCGTTATATTCGTCGTCCTCGACCTCTCCCTTAGAGACAATAACGGGGGAATCTGTTGGAACCGTCGTTAAGACAAGCTGCCGCCCTTTGATGTTTTCACGAAGATTTTGCTCTATCAAGGAATCAAGAAAGCTTCTCCACCCCACAGCCGTAAAGCGCGAACGCTGCGCCGTAATGCGTTGGTCAAAATCACCAAAGCCAAATGTCATAATTTCCGTAATACTCGTCGCTGCCCATGATAGCACAGATTGATCCGTCTGGTTTGGTTCTAACAACGCCATCAAGGGCTTTGTTTTCTTGTCATCAGAAAGAGCCACATAGTGATACGTCGGGCGAAAAAGAGGTGCCAAAAGAATATTAAGAATAACAAGGGCCAAAACAATATACATGCGCCTTTGTACACGCGCCGCCGCCTTTTTAAATCGCAAGCGCGCTGCCTTTACGTCAATCGGAGCGGATTCAACAAAGGGATCGTCCCGAAAGAAACGAAGGAGCCCCGATAGCCATGACCCTTTCTGGACAACATGAAAGGCAGCCTCTGTCTTGAAGGCTGCCTTCGCAGCCCCCTTGTCTGACAAAGGAGGAGGTGCCGAATCGCCCACGATTAACTCCTTGGAACAGCAATCCATTGCTCGATACTAATACCTTCAGGATTTTGCAGCGTAGAAACGCGGACAACCTGAAGAACCAGCGTGGCTTGGATCGGGGCTAACGCTTCTTGACCATCAAACGTGATGACAACAGGAAACTGGAGATACCACGTGTAAACCCCATTATTCTCTAACGCCTTTTTAACTTCTGGCGCGGCCTCAATTTGCATGGAAACCGTCATCTTACGCGCTTCAACAGCCTCAAGAATCCGAGCCTCGTGCATGGCCTTTGTAAAACTTTCCCACCCCGTCGCTGTAAAATTGACGGAAGATGCCTGCAGCCTTTGACGAAAATCATTATAACCAAAACGCATAACCTCTTGAGCATGCCCAGCCGCCCACGCAACGACATCGCCACGCGAACGATAAGGCTCATTCAGCGGAACGATGTTGATAATGCGGCCATCGGCTGTTGTCGCAAAATAAATACGCCGTGTTTCCATGGAAAGGAGCATGGCGATAATCGCCGCAATCAACAAAACAATAGACAGGCTTTGGACAAGGCTGACGCGAACAAGCAACCGATAGCCATCGCGATAAAACATATTGCGCGATAGAACCGTTGAAACAGCATCCGATAACGACATTGAGCCCCCTTAACCCTCTTCCAAAACAAAGAGCCTCGCCATGAGCGATCTCTTAGAAATAGATGACCTTAGTTTGTCACACGGAATGTAAAGTCTGGCGTGCTACTTCCCGTAGCATAGTCCGCAGACCCCTTACAGCTTGGACAAATGCGATTAAACCGCCCCAATGATTGAAACTTGTTTAAGCACATCAAACAAACACGCATCGAAACTTGGGGTGGTGCATAAGTGTCCCCCCCTGCCGATTCTGCGGAGGCAGATATCTTAACGCGTTGAACTTTTATTGTTATTCGGCGTGGCGCATCCGTTTTTTTATATCCACGCTTACGTCCTGGCGCAGAACGTCTAGGCAAGCCCAATCGTGCCGCCCGCGTCATGATCGCAGCGACAGAACGATTGAGTTTTTCTGCAATGGCTTCTGGAGACTTATTGTCCTCCCATAACTGACGGAGCAAAGCCTCTTGATCAAGCCAAGAAGGAGTAGCAGAAGGTGTCACAGCCCGCGCATCAAGGTCATCGTCTTGAGGCTTTGTTTCTGCAAGCCTTTGTGATGGTGGATCAAGGGTCATGTCAACATTCCTGCTTACCTGTTCTCAACAAGGATAAAATCCAAAAGAAACCAATAACACATCTTGTGAAAGTATATTATAAAAAATAACGGCTCATTCCTCAAATTTTTATTAAGAGCGCGTCATCTCCCTATCACACAACCAAGCCGCTTTAAAACCTCTTCCTTACCCAACAGAGCCGCCGCCGTAAAGATGGGAGGCGATACGCCACGCCCCGTTAAGGCCGCCCGCAAGGGTTGCGCCACAGAGCCCAATTTCAACCCATTTTCCTCGGCATAGGCACGAAAAATACCTTCTAACACATCATGGGTAAAAGGCTCCGCCGCCTCAATCCACCCCATAAGTTCCGCCAAAAGAGCCTTGGCTTCTGGCGTTAAGATTTTCTGCGCTTTTTCGTCAGGCTCTAAAATATAGAAATAAAACTGCGCGGCCTCGGCAATCTCGGTCAAAAGCTGCACGCGAGGTTTAATGTCGGGTAGAGCTTTTTCTAACAAAGCTTGCTCGACCTCGCCTACGCTGCGCCCCAGCTTCTTTTTCAAAAAAGGCAAGGTCATTGCCGCAAGCGCATTATTCTCCATCTGGCCGATATAGTGCGCATTGAGGTGATTAAGCTTGGCAAAATCAAACCGCGCAGGGGATCGTCCCACGCCATCGAAGTCAAACCATTCAATCGCCTGCTTGGTTGAGATAATTTCGTCATCACCATGCCCCCAGCAAAGGCGCAGCAGGTAATTACGAATCGCTTCTGGCAAATAGCCGCGATCGCGATAGTCCGACACGGCGGGCGCGCCATGCCGCTTGGAAAGCTTGGCCCCATCCGGCCCCAGAATCATGGGCAAATGGGCAAAGGTCGGAACGTCCCATCCCATTGCCTTATAAATCTGGACTTGGCGAAACGTGTTTGTGAAGTGATCATCGCCGCGAATAACGTGCGTGATGCCCATATCGTGATCATCCACAACAACGGCAAGCATATAAGTCGGGGAGCCATCGGCGCGAAGAAGGATCATGTCATCAAGCTGCGCGTTTTGAACAGTAACGCGCCCCAACACCTTGTCCTCAACGACAGTCTCCCCCGTTTGTGGCGCTTTAAGGCGAACAACAGGCTTCACACCTTCGGAAGCCTCGCTGGTAGGACGGTCGCGCCACCGGCCATCATATTTTTGCGGCAGGCCCTTTTCCTTTTGCTCGGCACGCATAGCGTCCAGATCTTGCGGTGAGGCATAACAGTAATAAGCCGTCCCATTCGCCAGCATTTGCTGTGCGACTTCCTGATGACGAACGGCCATATCAAACTGAGAATAATAGGGCCTCCCATGATTGAGCGCCGGATCATTGTTGTCCCAATCCATGCCCAACCACGTCATGCCGTCCAAAATCGTTTGAACCGATTCAGGGGTTGAGCGCTGGCGATCGGTATCCTCCACTCGCATCAAGAAATTGCCGCCCGTATGACGAGCATAAAGCCAATTAAAAAGCGCGGTGCGAGCCCCCCCGATATGAAGGAATCCGGTAGGCGAAGGGGCAAAGCGAACGACAACAGACATGGACAAGACAACCGCACAAAAATTGTTTATATTTCCAATGTCCTATACCTTATCTGAGTCCCCTTGTGAACCCATTTCAATCCTTTTTAGACGAGCGCGAACGCTGGTTTTTATGGACTCCCGTCTTTATGGCCTGCGGGATTGCCGTTTATTTCGCCCTGCCTTTTGAGCCGTCCTTTGTCTATTGCCTTGCCTCGCCACTTTTTCTGCTGGGCTTTTTCGCCCTTCGGCGCTTCTTTTTTGTGACGCCTTTTTTGGCCTGTTTATTGGCCTTTTCCTTGGGCTTTAACGCCGCGCAATTTGAAACGCACCTTATTAAAAAGCCCCTTCTTGATACAAAATTAGAACCAACGTCGATAACGGGAAACCTTATCCGCGCCGAAGCGCTGCCTGAAGGCGCGCGCCTAACGCTTAAATATCCTTCCATCAAAGACCTGCCCAAAGAGGATCGTCCCCGCCTTATCCGCGTCAAGGTTCGGACAGCCTTTTCCGATCTGCCCGAAGCAGGAACGCGCGTTAATCTGTGGGGGCCTCTTTGGCCGCCCGCCGATTCTGCACTACCCCATGGCTATGACTTCCGGCGGCAAGCCTTTTTCAAACAAATCGGCGCGACAGGGTTGTCCTATGTCGAACTGCGCGAAAGGGACTCGCGCTATTCCCTGCGCTTCTTTTGGGATGGCTTTTATGTGATGTTCGAAAAGGCACGCCGCGCCTTGATCCTGATGACCTTTGATCGCCTCAGCGCTCCCGAACAAGCAAAAGAAAAGGCCATGACGGCGGCTTTATTATCGGGCAGTCAAACCGCCATTGACCAAGATACCATGCAGGCGATGCGTGCGTCCGGCCTCTCCCATCTGCTTTCGATTTCCGGCGTGCATGTTAGCATGATGGCACTGTTGGTCTATGTCCCCTTACGCTTCCTGCTGGCTTTATTTCCATGGGTAGCCCTTCGTTTTTCTATCAAAAAGTGGGCAGCGGGGGCCTCTATCATTGCCACCAGCCTCTACACTTTATTGGTGGGGGCGGATGCGCCCACGGTTCGCTCTGCCCTGATGACCGCTTTGGTCATGTGTGCCATCATCATGGATCGCAAAGCGCTCAGCCTGCGTCTTGTCGCATTGGCCGCCATCGCCATTATGCTGATAACACCCAGCGCCGCGATGGGAGCCAGCTTTCAGATGTCCTTTGCGGCGGTGTTGGCCATGGTTGCCGTTTATGAAAAACAACTGGACGTTCTTCTCAAAGACGGATGGGCCCTTACGGAAAAGGCAAGCGCGCCCGCGCCTCATCGCCTTGCGCCCCTATGGCGACACTTGAAGGACATCGTTCTCACCTCGCTGATCGCCACAGCCGCCACAACGCCTTTCACGCTTTTTCACTTTCAGTCCTTTAATTTTTACGGCGTGATTGCCAACATTATCGCCATTCCGCTCACCACGCTGTGGGTGATGCCCTTTTTGCTTTTGACTTATATCACCGCGCCTTTTGACGCGAGCGGCTGGTTCATTGACGCGGCAGGATGGGGCGTGAAAGGGATTATCGCCTTGGCTGAAAAAGTGGCCTCTTGGCCCTTGGCTCAAATCTATCTGCCGCCCATGCCATCATGGGCTCTGTTGTCTTTTCTGATCGGTGGGCTGTGGCTTTGCTTGTGGCAAAGGAGCTGGCGCTATGCAGGGCTATTGCCCATCGCCGCCGTTTTCTTCTATCCCCTTACCGTCACGCAACCCGATGTTTTTATCGCCGCCGATGCGCCCATTTGGGCGGTGCGCCTCAGCGACGACTCTATGGCCATCTATGGCAAGCGCGAAGAAAACTTTACAACCGCGCAATGGCGGCAGCACAGCGGCAATCCCGAGGCGCACTATTTCTCGGCCAAGCATCTGCCAGAATTCGACAAAGACCTTTTCTGTGATGAAACGCATTGTCTTTACGAGAACGGCGCCTTTTCAGTCATGTTTCTGATGCCTCCACCCAAAGGCCAAGAGGCCACCATCGCCCCGCCGCCCGCTTGCCCGACGACGACCGTTACGGTTGCCTTTGTGCCGATGCCGCCGTGCCCCCAGACAATCATGATCGATCAAGCCGCTTTAGCCAAAGGCGGGGCACACACACTAACCTTTGACAAAAACGGCGCGGTTCGTATCGATACCGTCCGAACAGAAGGCCACCTGCGCCCTTGGTTCGTGGGCTGGCGCATGAGGTGAGTATAGCCTACGCCATATAAAATGATTCAAAAAACGGGGTGCCCGCTTTCGCGGGGATGACGATAGGGGGTTAAAAATAAACACAAACCCCATCATGCCCGCGAAAGCGGTCATCCCGTTTGGTTTCTTTTTTATGCTCATTTTATTTGAGATGGGCTATAGGTCAAAAGCCAATGCTAGAGTAGAGATTTCCTAGTACTTCCGCACCAGTCCCACCAGCGTCCCCTGCACCTTAATCCGCGAGGGATTGAGGATGCGCGTTTCATAGCGCTCATTCGCGGGGATCAACGCCACGCCCTCTTTGCGCTTTTCGAAATACTTGAGCGTCGCTTCATTCTCATCCACCAGCGCCACAACGATCGCGCCATTGTTGGCCGTATCGGCGCGGCGGATAATGACATGATCCCCATCCATAATGCCCGCCTCAATCATCGAATCGCCCGCGACTTCCAGAGCATAATGGTCGCCCGCCACATTGCCTTTGATATTGGCCAGCAGCGAAGGAGGGATTTCAAGATGGTTTTGCACATCGCTGATGGCTTCAATCGGCGTGCCCGCCGCAATGCGCCCGTAAAGAGGCAGACTGAGAAGATGAGAAGCCGTCAGTGCGGCTTGTTCAACCACAGCCCCCGCCATAGAACGAACCTTGCGGGACACCTTGGCTTCCTTAGCCTCGCTGCCTTCGGGAAGCTTGATGATTTCCAACGCCCGCGCCCGATGCGGCAAACGGCGGATAAAACCACGCTCTTCCAGCCCCGAAATCAACCGGTGAATGCCTGATTTTGAGCGCAGCCCCAAGGCCTCCTTCATCTCATCAAACGAAGGGGGGATGCCTTCACTGGCCAACCGGTCGCGGATAAGGAGAAGGACTTCTTTTTGCTTACGGGTCAACATAACGGACGCTCCTTGATTGACTCGGCCACGAGTCAAATGAGAACAAAAGGGGGCTCTTTGTTCTACTTTGGTTCCCGCCTTCTGTCAAGCCTTCCTTTTTTCCTTGCCCCATCCACAAGGCAAGAAATGCCGATGGGCAGGCAAGAAAAAACAGCGCAACACTTACTGCTTTTCCTTTTTATCAACGCATTAGCTTTTGGCACGCCTCTTGCTGATACCTTTATGAACTTTATCCAACGACTGAGGTGTTTCATGTCTCTCTACGCAGCTATGCAGGTCGCCGTGGGCGGCCTTACGGCCCAATCGGCTTCTATCGGTAACATTTCCGATAATTTGGCGAACTCGCAAACAACAGGGTTCAAAGCCATTGAGACGCGATTCGAATCGCTGGTTACCCAGTCCAACCAATTTTCAAACGATCCCGGCGGCGTGCGCGCCACTCCTTATTACACCAACAGCGAACAGGGCAACCTTGTGCAGTCTTCTAACGCAACGGCGTTGGCCATTTCCGGCCAAGGGTTCTTCCCTGTTCGTCCTGCCGTTGTTGGCGCGGATGGCACGACGACGTTCGGCAACACCACCTACTTCACCCGCTCTGGCGATTTCAACCTTGATAAAAGCGGCTATCTTGTCAACGGCGGTGGATACTATTTAACAGGCTATGCCGTCGATCTTAACGGCGTTGTGGATACGTCTTCTGCCGATCCTATTCGTCTGTCTGACTTGCTGGATAATCCCGTTGGCACATCGTCTGTCGATTATGCCGCTAACCTTCCGTCAAGCAAGGATGTTAACTTCGTTTCATCCCCTTCCACCATTCAGGTTTATGACTCGCTGGGCGGCGCGCACGACATGACCTTTACGTGGACCAAAACGGCAACAAGCGAATGGAGCATTCACATTGTTGTGCCCGACGCCATTTCTGATGGCGGCACCCCGCCAACTTATACGGACTATGATGTCACGATGCCCTTTTCCTTTAACGATACGACCAACGCCGGTACGATCGATTCTATCGGCACAGCATCGGCAGCAGTGGCATCAACGGCAGCCATTACCAACGGCCTTGACTTTACAGCGCTTACGGCTGGCGCCGCTGGCAACAACATCGATGTCACCATTGCGGCAGGCTCTGCCGCTAACCTTTATACCGTCACCATCACGAATGGCACGACGACGGAAACCTATACCGACCTTACCAACCTGCCCGCCAACGCCCTTTGGACGAACTTGGACACAGCGATTGCGGTGCTCCCGTCCACGCTTGTCGGCGCGACAACGAACGGAACGGGCAACCTTGATCCAGCAACCCTAACGATTCCCGCCACCTATAATCTTGCCGGAGGCGCAGCCGCTGAATCGTATACAGTTGTCAATAATACAGCCGCCGTTGAAAACAAGGCCGAGGTCAGCTTTAGTCTTGATTTTGTAGGCGCAGGATCCCAAACGGTCACCGTCGATTTTGGAACCTATGATATGTCCAAAGGCGTGACGCAGTTTGACGACACAACAGTGTCGGTGACAACTTTTGATCAAAACGGTATTCCTCGCGGCTCGTTCCAAAGCCTTTCGATTGATGCCAATGGCTATGTCGCCCTGAACTACGACAACGGTCGCACGCGCACGATCTCGCAAATCCCTGTTGTTCAGTTTTTCGCCCAAGACAAGCTGCAGCGCGTCACGGGGGGCGCGTATGAACAAACGCTTGCCTCTGGCTCGGCGCGTTACAGCTCCCCCGGCACTAACGGAGCGGGCACGATTGTCGGCAACGCGCTGGAAGGTTCCAACGTCGATATCGCGGATGAGTTCACCAAGCTTATCCAAGCGCAGCAGGTCTATTCGGCTAACGCCAAAACAATCACGACAACCAACAACATGATGCAAGAAGCGATCAACATCATCCGGTAACGGATGATGTTCTCTTACGAAGGATAGAAGGAGCATGTCTCTCGCCTCAGCCCTCACCATATCGCTTTCAGGTATTCAGGCGACGTCAACGCAGTTAGAGTTGACGGCCAGCAATATCTCGAACGCGGCCACAACAGGCTACACGACCAAAAAAGCCACGCTGTCGCCAGCGACGCTTGGCTCTATTGGCGGCGGCGTTAGCGTCGCGGGATTCACGCGCGCGGAAAACAGCGCCCTTTACACAACCCTGACGCGAGCGACGTCCAGCGCTTCCTTGCGCGAGACGCAGAACGACTATCTTCAGCAGGTTCAAGACATCCTTGGCACAAGCGCCAGCGACTCGCCAACATTGACAACAGCCCTATCAAACTTCATCAATGCATGGAAAGATTTGGCTGCGTCTCCAGAAAGTTTGGTGGCCAAACGCCAAGTTGTGCAAGATGCCTCCACCTTTGCGGATGAGATTCAGCGCATCGCATCGGAAATCGAAACGCTTGATCGCCAAGGCTCTAACGATATCAGCAGCACGGTCTCTGACCTCAATTCTTATCTTGGGCAAATCAAAGACATCAACCAAAAAATCGCGCAGGCGACGACATCGAATCTTTCCTCTGGCGACCTGCAAGATCAACGCGATCAACTGATCCTCAAGGTTTCTGAACTAACGGGCGTCACCGTTTTAGAAAGAGATTTTGGCCAAATTGCGCTTTATACCGCAACAGGCTATCAGCTTGTCGATGGCTCCTCAGCCCGCACGTTTTCCTTTGACGGCACCAACATCACCTCAATCGACAACACAACCCTTTCCCTCAACACGGCGCTTAGCGGCGGCAAGCTTGATGCGCTGGTCAACTTTCGCGCCACCGCCGTGACTGTCAGCACAGACCCTGCGACGAACGTCATCCAAAAGATGCGCAGCCAGCTTGACACCATCGTCTCCGCCTTTACGACGCTGACAACATCGGCCACGTCGGGCGAGGTCACCTTTGCGACAGCCTACAACTCTCTGCCTGATGTGACGTTTGCGACAACGACTCTGACAAATGCGCTGACCTTTACCGCCGCAAGCTCTGGCTCATCGGGAAACAGCATCACCATCACGTTCGATAACGACCCCATCAACGTCGGCAACTATATGGCGACGATCACCGATGGCACCACGACAGAAGTTTATGACAATCTATCAAATGGCGCCGTTCCTGGAACAAATGACCTTTGGACAAATCTGGCTTCTGCGATCACCACCACGCCATCAACGCTTGTCACAGCAGCGCTTGAGGGAACCGGCAACCTTGATCCCACAACGCTAACGCTTCCCTCTGTGCCTGCCTATCAGCTTTCTGGGGGACACAGCATTATCGTCCCCGTCCAAGCAGGAGAACTTTCAACCGATTTCTTCACAGGAACAGATCGCACGACCTTTGCCGTCAACGAAGCCCTCCTGAACGGCACGGCAACCGCCAAAGCCGCCGCCGCGCCGCTTGTGACAGATGCGCTTCTGGATTCAACGCGAGCCTTCACCACCGATGGCCTGAGTGTCGCCAGCTCAAACTATACGTCCTTGGCGACATCCAGCCTCACCTCCTTCCAACAAGCTGCCAGCAACATCTCAACGCTCAACACAACGGCTGAAGACGCGCGCGCCTATCTTGAGGAACGCTATACCAACGAAACGGGTATCAACGTCGATAACGAGCTTGTCAACCTCACCACGCTTCAAAATGCTTATGCGGCATCAGCGCACGTTATGTCTGTTGTCAAAGAACTTTTCACAACGCTAGAGCAGCTTTTATAAAGGACGTTTCCGCATGGTCGATTCCATCAGCACAATGGGGCTTAATCTCTCCAGCACAAAAAACCTGACATCGGGACAAACCTTGCTTTCGAAACTGTCTGAGCAATTGACGACGGGAAAATATTCATCCAACCTGACGGACTATTCATCCTCCAGCGCGCAAAAGCTTCTTAACTTCAACAGCGAGGTCTTACAGCAAAAAGGCTTCCTCAACGTCATCGAATCCATTGCGCCACGCATGGCCGTTTATAACAGCGCGATGACGGCCATTGAAGATACGGCCTCCGAAGCGTTTACGTCGGTCTCCAGCGCCGCAACCTATAACAGCACAACCAACGCCTCCCTCGCCAGCCAGATTGAAGGCTATATGGAACAAATGTCCTATTACTTGAATCAACAAGTGGGGGATCGTTTTATTTTTTCAGGCAGCCGCTATGGGCAAGCGCCTGTGGGCGACATCACGGCGTTGCCCGTTCCACCGACCGAAGTGTCCCCCTATTTGGCGACAGGCGATGCCGTTCCGGCCTATGACACGGATTACAATGCGCTTGATCCAACCGCCGAAGTGCCCAAAGCCAACATTAATGAGCAAGCGTCTATCGACACGACCAAAAAACTAACATATGGCGTGACCAGTAACGAAGACGGGTTTCAGCAACTCATCATGGGGCTACGGTTTGCCTATGCCGCGACGCAGGATCAAACCAACTATGAAACCTATATGACCACGGCCC
>DYNT01000118.1 GCA_020720905.1 Micavibrio aeruginosavorus | reverse complement strand
CCTCTCGTCATCCCGCACGAAGCGATGCGTGAGCATCGCGAAGATGCGGGACCCAGTTGAAAGCTTTTTCCTTTTTCACAAAACCACAAAATCGTCCCCAGTCCCCTGGATCCCGCATCACGCGTCTGGCGCTGCCGCGCCATCCGCTGTGCGGGATGACGAAGAGAGGGCGTCTGACGCTTTTGCGCCATCCGCTGTGCGGGATGACGAGGGGTAGGAATCTAGATTGCCCACGCAGACCCATATGGCCTTCTTGCAATGACAATGCCTCCACCGTCATCCAAACAGCGGGCTTTTGAGAAGGAAGGCAATTTCCTTAGCCATCAACGTCGCTATCTTTTGCCGCTGCAAAGGTTTGGAGAGCAACGCCTCATCCTTTTTATTCGACAGAAAGCCCGTCTCCACCAACAGTGAGGGAACTTCGGGGGATCGCAAAACAGCAAAGTTGGCCGAGCGCATCGGCTGTTCCAATAATTCCCAACGCCGCCCCATGCCTTTAATAAAACCAACCTTCACCCTTTGCGCCGTGTTGCGTGTGTGTCGCGCCGCCAAATCAAACAGAATGGCCGCCACTTCTTTATCATCGACGGGAACATTCAGCCCCCCTGCCGCGTCGGCGTGATTTTCTTTATCGGCCAGTTGGCTGGCGAACTGATCCGATGCTTTTTCGGAAAGCGTGTAAACCGACAAGCCGTGCGCACCATGATTAGGTGCGCTGTCTGCATGGATGGAGAGGAACAAATCCGCCCGCGCAGCGCAACCAATTTCAACGCGCTCACTTAAAGGCAAGAAAATATCTCTCTCACGCGTCAACCGCACCTTGATGCTTGGCTCCCCCGCAAAGGCCGCCGCCATGCGCCGCGCAATATCAAGCGTAATGTCTTTTTCATACGTGCCGGAAAGACCAATCGCCCCAGGATCATGCCCCCCATGCCCAGGATCCAGCATTAAGAGGCGCGGCGGACGGGGCTTGCTATCAGGCACAGGAGCCGCCTTCCCTTTTTTGGAAACAGCAGGAGCCGCCCAAAGAGTAGACGGCAACAACAACGAAGCCGATAAAAAAGGAAGAGCCGCAAGACCAAGACGCAAAGCGTGGCGACGCACCGGATCCACGAGACGCTCCCCTTGGTCTTCTTCATGATCTGACAAGAAATCCATCAACGCTTCCCTCTTCGCAACAACCGCGAATCAGGCGTGATTTTACCCGAAAAGGAGACTTTAAGAAAGGAAAGGTTCTTCTCTAAGAAGCGTTTCAAGAAAGTGGCAAGCTTGACGCTGAACACGATCCGAAACAGGAGAAAAAGAGGTCGGGAAAAATTGCGCGCCATCAAGCGAAACCACACAAGCGGGAAAGTGAACGCGGCAAGAAACATGGGACGAAGCCGAAATCATAAGTGGACGAGACGCAGCCTCAACGGCAGCCAACGCCCCCGCAATCAAAGGATGATGAACCCAATCAGGGGCATGAAGAGGAATAACGCGATCTGACATGACTATGATCCTTGCTTAAAAATGCGGCTTAATTAAATGACACATTGTGGCGTTGTCATGAAATCGATTATACACGTATACACGACAATGATGAAACCAAAAACTATTTTTTGTCATTAACCAATTAAATCATCACTTTACTTGATGGTGCTAAGGTGGAGCTTTGACATCATGTCGTCTTTACGCCCTTTATGAGTAAAGTCACCCCAGACAATGCGCGTCATCCGCCTAAAGAACATGGTCAAAGAAGCCACACCTCTCGATTTATTGCGGAAAGAATGGATTTTTGGTTGATTTCAAAGGAAAGAGGGCTTGCCAGCCCCCCTTTTTTTGACCATCATGCGCGGCCTAAGACTTGGTTTTTGTTCATTTACAAAAACGCGTCACTCCCACGAAAGCGGGAGTCTAGGGGATCGGGAGACAAACTTGATTTCTTGTGACTCTGTATCCCCGCCTGCGCGGGGATGACAAGTTTAAGTGGATGGAGACATCAAAAACTTTGTCTTGCTTTCTATTATCAACAAAAGAGGAGATACGTCCATCGCTCGTCCACCTTTAACCGGAACACGCCCCGAAGGGCCCGTCCGGCGCGACAAAGAAGAAGGCCCCCGCGTTAATGGAGCCATTATTGCCAAACAAATTCGCGTCATCGACAGCGACGGAGAAATGCTCGGTCTTATGAGCGTGCGCGATGCTATGGCCAAAGCGGAGGATACAGGGCTTGACCTTGTTGAGATTTCTCCCGGAGCCGAGCCACCTGTTTGCAAAATCCTCGATTACGGCAAATACCGTTTTGAGCTGCAAAAGAAGGCCGCCGAAGCGCGTAAAAAGCAAAAGGTTGTTGAGCTAAAGGAAATCAAGCTCCGTCCTGGCATCGATGACCATGACTTCAACATCAAGATGAAGAACTCGCGCACCTTTTTGGAAGAGGGCGACAAGGTCAAGATCACCTTGCGTTTTCGTGGCCGCGAGATGGCTCATCAAGACATCGCGCAGGCGCTTCTTAAGCGCGTGAGGGAGCTTTTGGACGATGTGGGCAAGATCGTGTCCGAGCCAAGCTTTGAAGGCCGCCAGATCGTGATGATCATCGCGCCGAAGTAAGCGTTTAGAGATTAGCTTTCGGAGATTAGGGGGGGGCGCTATAGCGATCCCCCCCATTTTTTTGTTCTTCGTTATGGGGTATGACGATTTCCACACAGTTTATGTTGGATTAGGCGGATATTAATGTTTCCGTGATAGACACAACCATCCTTGGGTTTCCTGTTGCTTTTATAAAGGGACACGTTCATGCGCAATCATCGGCCACTCCTCTCATTAATCATTCTTTGTTCTTTCTTGTTTTTGTCAGCCTGTCATGATGAGAACGAAGACAATATTTCATCGTTTTCTGACGGGGTTTCTTCTAAAAGCTCATTTCAGCTTGCCACAGCGTCGCGTGTGTCGAACCATGCTATGGCTGAAAGTGATAGTGGTGCTGAAGCGACCATCGTGGATCGTTCTAAACTGGGGGATCGCAAGGTTGCCGAGAACCATTCCTTTAAAATCGAATTACAAGCCGATCAGCTTCAAGCCAGAATGATGACTGATTACCAGACCTGTCTTTCCTTGGGTTGCGAGATTATGAACTCGCAGGTGCGCTCAAAACGTTCTGCTACTCTTTCTGCCCATGTGCCACCGGATAAGCTGGCTGCGTTTTTTAAAGCCATTGAGTCCGGCTCAGGCGAAGTTAAAGAGCATCAGGTTTCTGTTTATGATGAAACGAACAATTATGTGGACACATTGGCGCGCTTGAAAAACCAGATTGCTTTGCGTGACCGCCTTAGCGCTCTTTTACAAAAGGAAAGTGTTAAATCCGTTCAAGATGTGTTGGAGATTGAGCGTGAAATGACCCGCGTTCAGCAGCAAATTGACTCCGCCACAGGGCAGATGAAGGCCTTGGAGACACGTACCTCTATGGCGACTGTCAACGTTTCTTATGATGTCCCCTATTTTGCGCGGCAAGATCACTATGAAAAGCTTAAGACCAGCTTCTCACGCGCTTGGCGTGGCCTTGTCCAAAGCCTTGATGAGGTGATTGTGTTCGTCGGTACAGCTTTACCTTGGATCCCCGTTATCTTGTTTGGATTCTGGGTTGCTATTCGGGTTATCCGCGCTTCATTATCGGGTGGCTTTAAGCTGTTTAAGAAAAAGAACAAGGATTTGGCTCAAGGCTAGTCCGCACCTTCACCGCGCCAGCGTGGGCATCAAGGCCTTCGGCAGCCGCCATCGTGATAAGCGTGGGGGCAAGGGCAGTAAGGCCCTCGCGGGTCAGCGTTTGCACCGTCATGCTCCGCATAAAGCTATATAGGCTTAAGCCGCCATAGGCGCGAGCCAGACCATAAGTCGGCAGGCTGTGGTTTGTGCCACTGGCATAATCGCCCGCTGTTTCCGGTGAGAACGCGCCCACAAAAACCGATCCGGCGTTTTGGATGAAGGGCACCATCGCGGCGGGCCATGGGGCATCGGGCGCGCCTTGGATAATCAAATGTTCAGAGGCGTAGCGGTTGGCCACCTGCACCGCCTCCATCAAGTCGCGCACAAGGATCAGGCGCGTTAAAAGGCGCGTTACGATGGCTTCTTTAGCTGTGGACAAGGTCGCGGCT
>DYNT01000117.1 GCA_020720905.1 Micavibrio aeruginosavorus | reverse complement strand
GAATCCAGCTGCGAGCGATAGCGAGCGTATGAGTCAAAAACAGTGTGTTTCTCGCCTCTTTTTGACTCATGTGCGCCGCTAGCCTGCCCCGTGCTTGACACGGAGCCGCGCAACTGGATCCCCGCCTGCGCGGGGATGACACAAAAGGATAGAGTCATTCTTCATGAACTTACTTTCGTTCTCATTAATAAGCTTCTTCTGCGTTGAAAATAGAGAAGAAACGCGATTCGCAAATTAGGCGCAGGCAAATCCAATGACCCCCAGCAGAGCTGGGGGATTGGTGGGGAACCGCTAAAAGCGGTTTGAAAGGACTCTGTTACAAGAATTCTACTTGTAGAACAACGCTGTTTGTTGATCCATCTGTTTATCCTGTAACTCTTGGTGCTTGATGTAGGCTCGGATCATTTCCTCGTCACGACCCACGGTCGATACAAAATATCCCCTCGCCCAAAAATGATGCCCCGCAAAGTTTTTGGCTTTGCGTTCCACGTTTTGCGCCACCCAAATCGAGCTCTTGCCCTTGATGAACCCGACCACTTCGGCTACGGAATACTTCGGTGGTATCGAGATCAACATGTGGACATGATCCCCCATAAGGTGACCTTCCTCAATCTGGCTTTCTCGGCGTTTGGCTAAGTCCCGAAAGACCTCGCCCAACCGCCGCCTGATGATCCCAAATATCGCCTTTTTACGGTACTTCGGGATGAAAACGATATGGTATTTGCAATCCCACGTCGAATGATTAAGATGATTGTAGGCTTGTGTCATTTGAATCTCCTTGAGGTTCTCGCAGTTCCCCAAGGAGATTCTTACTCTACTCACGCAGACGTATAACTTCCTTTATTCGCACCGCCATAGGCGGTGGTTTAGCGAGATAATTAAATGGTTTGGCTATACACTCCCCCTTCCTTTACCAAGAGAATCTCTATGACCCGTACAACAGCCCTTATCGTCGCGGCAGGCTCTGGTACTCGCTTTGGCAGCCCGATCCCCAAGCAGTATCAGGACATCGGCGGCTTGCCGATTTTGCGCCGCTCGATCCTTGCCTTTTTGAACCATCCCCATATCACCGACGTGCAGATTGTCATCAGCCCGCAGCATCGCGACCTTTACGACCGCGCCGTGACGGGGCTGGACATGCCTCCCCCCGTTCATGGTGGCGCGACGCGCCAAGACAGCGTGCGCCTTGGCCTAGAGGCTTTGGCCGCACAAGAGAACCCTCCCGATTTTGTGATGATCCATGACGCGGCGCGGCCCCTTATCGATACGCTCACCATCACGGCAGTGCGCAAGGCGCTGGACACGGCTCAGGGTGCGATTGCGGCCAAGCCGCTGGTGGATACGTTGAAGCGAGGAACCGTCTGCAGTCACGGTTGCGGGAGCGATAGCGACCGCAGAGTAGTCGCAGACCAAATAATAGTAGAGACCATCGACCGCGCAAACTTGTGGCAAGCGCACACGCCACAAGCCTTTCACTTTGGCGCGATTTTAAAAGCGCATCAGGCCACCATCGGTCAGCAACTCACCGACGATGCCGCCGTAGCGGAGAAAGCAGGCATGAGCGTGACCCTCGTTCCCTCGAACCCCGATAACATGAAAATCACGAACCCCGATGACCTTGACCGCGCCGCGCGTTTGCTGGGGCAAAACTTTGGCGACATTCGCACAGGGATGGGCTTTGATGTGCATCGCCTGATTGACGGCGATGTGATCCATCTGGGCGGCCTTGCGATCCCTCACACCAAAACGCTGGAAGGGCACTCGGACGCCGACGTGATCCTTCACGCCATCACGGACGCGCTGCTTGGCACGATGGCAGCGGGGGATATCGGCACGCATTTTCCGCCTTCGGATCCGCAATGGAAAGGCGCGGACAGCGCGCTTTTCGTGCGGCATGTTGTGCAAATGATCAATGAGCATGGTGGCATGATCGCGCATGTTGATGTTATCGTGATGGGCGAGGAGCCGAAACTCACCCCTCACCGCGCTGCAATGCAAAAACGCCTAGCCGAGCTTTTGGAAGTCAATGAAGGCCGCGTGAGCCTGAAAGCCACAACGACCGAGCGCCTTGGTTTTACGGGTCGCGGCGAAGGGCTTGCGGCGCAGGCCATCGCTACGGTAAGGTTTGAAGGGTAAGAGAAGGATTCAGTATTCAGGAGTCAGGAGACAGGATTCAGGGATGCTGAATCCTGAATGCTGAATCCTCCTAAAAGGAACCAACGCCATGCGGATGTTAGACGATATCGAACGACTTGCCTTCCAAGTGATTGAAGCCGGACAGCATAAAAAGAAGAAAATCGTGACTGCCGAGTCCTGCACGGGCGGCTTGATCGCGGCGGCGCTGACATCCATCTCTGGCGCGTCGGCCACGTTTGATCGGGGCTTTGTCACCTATGACAACAATGCCAAAACAGACATGCTGGGCGTGTTGCCCGATCGCCTCAACATCTTTGGCGCGGTCAGCGCCGAAATTGCTGACGACATGGCCGCCGGAGCGCTGGCTTACTCGCACGCCGACATTGCGCTATCCGTGACAGGTGTGGCGGGGCCCAACGGTGGGACAGAGATCAAGCCCGTCGGCCTTGTTCATTTTGGCGTTGCGACGCGCGACGGGCGGCACGTTCATATCCAAAGCAACCTGAAAGGCGACCGCAACGAAGTCCGCCACCAAGCCGTCATCGAAGGCCTCAAACTGATCCTGTCGGTGCTGGAGGAAGGAGAATAGGTTTAGCCAAAAGGCTGTTTTAATGAAAAGGTTATGGAAAGGCTTTACTCATCGGCCTAATGCAGCTTAAAACGAGAAGTGTTTTGTTATGGGTTCTCTTTATGAAGGAGGTTTTTTATGAGCGAAGTCATCCTCTGTGCGTCCAGCTGCTTGAGCCTTTGGCGGCGCGCTAAAAATGCGCTTGAAAGACGTCGTGATGGGGCGCGGCGTGGTCTTGCTGCGGCTCAACAATTTATCGCTAAAGGTAAGAGGGTTCCTCTTTTTAAGGAAAGTGAACTCTTGCATAAAGAAAGAAATATTTTTCTCTATCAAGACTACACGCCTGATGAACAACAGGCTATCAAGGTTGCGGCTGCTTTAAGAGGCTTCTTTCAACCCCATAATTTCCCGCAGCAGCCCACGCCATAAAGGCGTTGTGAGCGCCATTCGTTTTTTATCTCAACGGGCAAAAAGCTTTTAGGCTTTCTTCTTCAGGCCAGCGTCTTCGATGGTTTCATCAAGCTCAATGACGTGTTCATTGATAGAGCTCATCGTTGTGATCAGCTCGTTGATGATCTCGGTCTTTCTGTCTTCGGCCTCGTCGCTGGTGGCGGCGTTCTTGATTTCATGCGTGGCCTCACGAATCTTTTTGTCCATGACCACAAGGCGCGTTTCAAGCTGATCCTTTTGCTGAATGACCAGTTGAGCCAATTGATCGTGCATCGCCTCAATCTGCACAACGGAATCATGCCACTGGCCTTGAAGCTCTTTCATGATCTCTTCCGTCTGCTGCATTAAAAGAGCCTTGGTTTCTTGCCCGCTTAGACCCGTATCCGCTGGCGCGCCACCTGTATAAAGAGGCAGTTGCGTGAGCGTTGGAACCAGTTGCCCCAGCTGCCCCGCAACGGTTCCCAGCGTGCCTGTCAGTTGCCCCAACATGCCAAGGCGCTGCATCACGCTATCGACTTGATCGGCAATGGTAGTCAATTTGCTAAAGCTTTGCGCCGCCCATTGCTCGGTCTTGCCGAACGTCGTCGTCGCCTGCTGTTCAAAACGAGTGCTAAGGTCATTGATGGTGGCGCTGAACTGCCCCCGCGTGGCCATCAGCTTTTCTTGCTCGCCCTTCAAAGCCGTCACGGTTTGCGCAAGGGTCGAGGTTGTTGATGTCGCTTGCTGCGCCATCGTTTGACCATGGGCGGTGAGCGCCTCGATATGCGTTTCAGCGCTTTGCGCTTGCTGCTGGATCTGAACCTCCAGCCGCTGCATCAAGGCATGGCTTTTTTCAGCCAGCGTTTGCGCGGCGGAGAAGCTCATTTGACTGTTTTGATGAACGGTGGCCAGCAATTGATCGTTATTGGCGCGAAGATCGGCCAAAAGCGTGCTGATCAGGGTTCCATCGCGGCGCACCTGCGCCGTGGCATCGTTCATGGCGCGTCCCGCAGCATCAAAGCTGGCGACAA
>DYNT01000004.1:10107-24313 GCA_020720905.1 Micavibrio aeruginosavorus | reverse complement strand
AGCTCGACGTACGGCCTCTAAAAATCCAAGATTCGTTGATTCTATTGGATTTTTTTGTGTCTGTTCGAGGAGCGTTTTTAAGGCGCGAGATCAACGTTTAAAGAACGATTTTTATCGGCCTTATGCCCCTTTTCAAAGAAGCCGGACGGTTTCGCTGAGGCCTTGTTCAAGGGATGTTGGCGGGTGCCATCCTGTTGCTTGGCTTAGTGCTGCAGGATCGGCGCTAAGAGAGCCAAGAAGGCGGCTCACTTGTTTTTGCTTGCCGAACAAAAGCCCCCCGCAACGCAAAAGGATAAGGGGAACGGGCAACAACCGCGCAGGGCGTCCCATGGCTTTGGCGATGGCGCGGATAAGATCGGGTGTTGAGACATCTTGCCCATCGCTTACAAGAAAGATTCTGTTTTTTGCGCCCTCGCGCTCAAGGCCTGTCGTCATCGCGGAAACCAGATTACCGCTATAAATAAGGCTGCGTTTATTGTGAATGTTGGCCAAGGGCAGAGGCAGCCCGCGCCGCACGGCCAACATCAAGGAGAGGAAATTAGCGCGCACCCCTGCGCCATAGACCAAAGGGGGGCGCAGGATCGTCACGGCCATCGGCGTCGCCTCGGCCAAGGCCATCAGCGCCGTCTCGGCCTCGGCTTTGGATACGGCATAGGGCTCTTCTGGCGCAGGCGCATCGGCCTCGGTATAGGGCGCGTCGCGTCCTTCGCCATTGACTTTGATGGTGCTCATGAACAGAAAGCGCTTCACGCCCGCCTCGGCGGCTTGCTGAGCCAGACGGAGTGTTCCCAGCGTGTTGACAGCGCGGAACGCTGCAAGAGGATCGGCGGCGTCATCCTTCATCACATGCACGCGGGCGGCCAGATGGACAACGGCCTCGCAGCCTTGCAAGGCTGCGCGCCAATCGGTGGACTCGCCTATCTCGCCCACCACGACGCTTTCACAAGAAGTGGGCATGGATGCGGGGGAGCGTAAGGCGCAACGAACGCGCCATCCTTTTTCAAGGGCGGCTTTGATAAAGGCTTGGCCGATAAAACCGCTTGCGCCTGTGACAAGAACTTTCATAAACGTACCTTTGAAAAACTGTTGTAGGTGTCTTCCACGTCAAGAGTTGATAAGATGAGTCCCCTTAATCACCCTCCCCTTGCGGGAGGGTCGAAATTCTGAAAAGCACAAAGGGATTTTCAGAATTTCGGGGAGGGGTTGCTTTATTGATGTGTAGAAAAATGACCCCTCCCCGAGATTTTATCTCCCTGCGGGATTGAAAATCTCGTGCCCTCCCGCAAGGGGAGGGCGATTTTAGTGCCCCCTCAACCGTTTTGGTTATAGATGTCCATATGCTTTGTGACGACTTCGCGAATGTCAAAGGCTTCCTCGGCCAGCTTGCGACCCGCACGCCCCATCGCGTGCCTGCGCTGTGGATCAAGGATGAGTTTTTCAAGGCCGTTTGCGAGAGAAGCGGCATCGCGAACGGTTACAAGAAGTCCCGTCACATCGGGCGTGATCGAATCGCGGCATCCTGCCACGTCGGTGGTTACGACCGCGCGGCCACACGCGGCGGCTTCCAGCAACACTTTGGGCATTCCTTCGCGGTAGGAGGGCAGGGCGACGATATTCGCTTGCGATAAAACGGCGGGCATGTCTGTACGATGCCCCCATGCCTCGATGATTCCTTTGCGCACCCATCCTTGGATTTCGTCATCGGTCAGGCTGGCTGGATTGGCCGGATCGGTTGAACCGACAAGGCAAAAACGTGCGTTTATGCCTTTGCGTTGAAGAAGGCGGGCGGCCTCCACAAACTCGCGCACGCCTTTATCGATAAGAAGGCGGGCGGGCAACATCACCACAGGATCGCCTTCGGGTTCAGGTTTTACTTCATAGGCCGATAGGGAAACGCCAGAGCCTCGGATCAGAACCGTTTGCGATTCCTTGATGCCTGCGCCTTGCATGAGAGTTTGGCGATCATCGACGTTCTGAAAAATAATTTTTGTGCGCTTGCTGCCCAGCGCGAGCCTGTAAAGCCCCAAAACAATCGTGCGGCGAAGACGCGCCATGATTCCTTGATCAAGAAAAACAAAGCCAAGGCCAGAGACAGCGGCGATGCACGCGGGCACGCATGTCAGCCGCGCCGCGATCCCGCCAAAGAGGACAGGTTTAATCGTGACAAGGTGGACAAGGGCGGGGCGCAATTTTAACAGCAAGAAAACAATTTCAAAAAAGCTGGCAAGATAGGAGGCAAGGCTCGCCCTCCCGCGCTCTAGCGCCAGCGGGTGAACGATGAGGCCGTGGCTTTCCAAAACCTCTTTCTTGTCCGTTACCGCGCAGGCGATATGAACGTCATAGCCTTGACGTAGCGCTTCTTGCGCGATGGGCAGACGGTGCGAGAGAAAGAACCAATCAGCATTGACGATATAAAGGAGTTTTTTCTTCATGGCCTATGATGCTCCAGCCACGCCTCAAACATCAAGACATCCCATAAAAGATAGGCTTCATTGCGGCGGCCTGACAGATGAGCGTGCCACTTTTTGCGGATGGGCGCGGGATTGAAAAAACCTTCGCGTTTTAGGCGCGATTCATCCAGCAAATCTTCCGCCCATGCTTTAAGGGGGCCGCGCAGCCACGCATCCAGCGGCACGCCAAAGCCCATCTTGGGACGATCAATCAATGTGCGTGGCACGTAGCGATCCAACACTTGCCGCAAAGGCCACTTGGTTTGCCCATCCCGCAGCTTCATGGATTGGGGAAGGCTCCATGCGAAGGCCACAACGCGGGGATCAAGAAACGGGACGCGCGTTTCCAGCGAGACATCCATCGCGGCGCGATCCACCTTGGCCAAAATGTCGTCGGGCATATACGACAGCATATCAAGCGCCATCATGCGCTGCACGTCATCAAGCCCTTCCAGATCGGGAGAAAGGCTTGTGAGCATCGTGGGCGGCTCTTGCCCGCCGATCACGATAGAGGCCGGATTGTCCCAATGCGACACCAGCGAGCCATAGAGGTGGTGTACCGAGGGGCTGGTCAAAGCCTTCGCGCCCTTGTGCATCTTATCGCCAACATGCGCCCATGCGCCAGTGCGAGAGGTGAGCGAGGCCATAAGCGCCGCGCCACGATTCCAGCCCTGCGGCGGAAGAACGGTGATGGCGCGTGCCATCAAACGGCGCAAGGGAAGCGGGATTTTCTTAAGGCGGCTCCACGCTGACGCTGTCAGGTGATAGCGGTTATAGCCACAAAATAATTCGTCGCCGCCATCGCCTGACAGGGAGACGGTGACATGACACCGCGCCAACTGCGCCACAAGAAAGGTCGGAATCTGCGAGGAGTCGGCAAACGGTTCGTCATAGATGCGGGGCAGGGAAGGGATCACGTCCATGGCTTGTTGCGCCGTGACGTAAAGCTCGGTGTGGTCTGTGCCCAGATGCTTGGCGACGGCCTTGGCGTGCGTGGCCTCGTCATACGGGCTATCTTGAAAGCCGATGGAAAAGGTTTGAACGGGGCGCGACGCGTTGGCCTGCATCAAGGCGACAATGGTTGAGGAATCGATGCCGCCTGACAGAAACGCGCCCAGCGGCACATCGGCCATCATTTGTGAGGATACGGCATCCTTTAAAAGAACCTCTAGCGCATCGATGGATTCTTGCGGCGATCCTTGAAAAGGATTTTGCGCGCCTTCGCGCGCCACGTCAGCCCCCGACCAATAGCGCGTGATCGTCGGTGCGGTGGCGCCTTGCTCTAGCGTGAGAAGGCAACCCGCTTCTAGTTTGTGAATACCGCGATAGATAGAGGACGCGCCGCCGATACAGTTGTGCCGCAGCAAAAGGCACAGGCTATCGCGATCAAGAGCGTTTTCAAAAGAGGGGTGCGCCCGTAGCGCCGAAACTTGCGAGCCGAAGAGAAAGCTCGCCACGCCGCTTTGTCTTTGCCAGCCATAGTAAAGCGGCTTTTCACCAAGGCGATCTCGCGCCAGCGTCAACGCCTTTTTCTTTTGATCCCAAACGGCAAGCGCAAACATGCCCCGCATTTTTTTAATCGTGGCTTCAATGCCCCACGCGTCAAAACCGGCTGCCAGCGTTTCCGTGTCGGAATGGCCGCACCATGCGGTGGGGGCACAGCCTGTTTCCACCATGCCTTCGCGCAGAGCATCGTGATTATAAATCTCGCCGTTGAAAACGATGATGTAACGTCCACTGGCCGAGGCCATAGGCTGATGCCCCGCAGGCGACAAATCGACAATTGCAAGACGCCTGTGGCCAAGGGCAACGCCAGAGGCAGGATCAAGCCACAGCCCCGCATCGTCGGGGCCGCGATGGATCAGCGCATCGGTCATGGCCGTGAGGATCGATTCCCCATCGTCCTTGATCCCGCCCCATTGGATAAAGCCTGCTAATCCGCACATTCAACGCGCCCTTTTTTAAGGCTGAAGAGAGTTAAAAGAAGGATAAAAGTCACAAACCACGCCAGCATGGCATAGCGGTTGTCGGGATGAAAGAAAAACAAGGGAAGATGGAGGCCGGAATCAAGGTTGAAATGTCCATCACGCGTTCTCGCGAGCGTCATAATCTCAGCGCCGCCTGTGTTCAGGCCAATGATAACGTGAAGGATACGCATGGTTTTTTGACTAAACCCTATTGGAGAAGGCGCGTCTAGCGTGACTCATAAACCAACGCTTGACGTGAAAGAGGCCGTCTCTATCAATTTGTCTGTCTATAGGCCATGGGCAGCTTTGCCGTGATCGCGCCGTGATCGTTCAGCGCGCCGATGACGGGACGAAGGGCTGAGCTGACACGCTGGAAGTCTTGCATAAAGCTGAGCGCCATCGCGCCGCCAAAGCGTAAGTTTCGCAGAATGCGTATGGCCAGTGTTTCCGGCGTTTCAGGGGCTGGGAATTGTTTGAGGTAAACGCGGTCGGTTTCTTGCAGTCCCATCGTTTTTTTAAGGCTGGCGATGGCAAAATCCATCCCGCCCAGCTCGTCCACAAGGCCGACCTTAACGGCTTGTTCGCCCGTAAACACGCGGCCTTTGGCAATAGTTGGCATTTTCTCCAGCGGGATTTTCCGCGCCGCCGCGACGTTGTCTGTAAAGGCCTTATAGGTTTCATCCAGCATGACGTTCATGCGCTCACGCCCCCGCGCATCAAAGGGCGTGCGCATAGACCAAAGCGAGGCGTTCTTATCCACGCCGACCGTGTCGATTTTGACGCCGAGCTTATCAAGAAGGCCGCCGATGACGAACTTGCCTGCGACAACGCCGATAGAGCCCGTGATTGTCGCTGGATCTGCTATGATGCGATCAGCGTCCATGGCTATCCAATAACCGCCAGAAGCTGCCATGGCTCCCATCGAGACATAGACAGGCTTTTTGGATTCTTTGGCTTTGATCAAAGCGCGACGAATGGATTCCGATGCGACAGGCGATCCGCCTGGACTGTTGATGCGAAATAGAATGGCTTTAACATCCTTATCCTTGGCGGCATCTTCAAACGCCTGCACGATGGCTCCCGTATCGATCATTTCCTCTTGCGCAAGGCGATAGGGGCCTTCAGGCGGCGCGTCCGTAATCATGCCTTCAGCATAAATGACCGCGAGAGTTCCTTTGGGTTCATCTTTTCGCTCTTGGCTCTGAACATAAAGGTAATAGGAGGAATCGACCGAGACGGTTTCTTTGCCCAGCTTGTCATCCAGCTCTTTAAAAAACTCGTCCTCATAACCGATCTTGGTGACAAGCCCTTCTTTCAGGGCTTCGTTGGCTGTATAGGGGCCGTTTGCCAGAAGTGTGTTGGCTTTGGCAGAATCAATCTTGCGCCCCTGCGCCAGCATGTGCGCGATTTGATCGTTCAGGCTGAAAACCATGCCTTCCATATTGGCGCGAACGGGCGGCGAAAAACTATCGCGGGAGATATTTTCCATCACGGACTTGTATTCCTCGCGGCGTAGAAAGTCGGCCTCGATGCCAAGCTTGCCCAAGGCGGTCTTGCCAAAGGGCGCTTCGATGGACAGGGGCGAGAGCGCCACCGCGCCGATGGGTTGCAGCCAGATGTTATCAAAATGACTGGCAAGCGCATAAAGGCTGCGTCCCGGCGCAAAGTCGCCATAGCTGGCGGCATAGGCATAGGTTGGTTTGCCGCTGGCGCGGAAGTGATCCAATGCAACCGCGATTTCTTGCGCGTGAACAAGCGCTGGCGATTCAGCGGGGCTGAATTGGGCAATGATGCCTTTGACCTTGGGATCGTTCTTGGCATTTTCCAAAGCGCGCACAATGGAAAGGAGGGGCGTTTCGTTGCTTTCATCCAACAAGGCGGGAAGAGAGAGGCTAAACCCCCGCGCCTGTTCAACAACAGGAGAGGTGAAATCAAGCGCCAGCACCATGGCCTTGGGAACTTCAAGAGATTTTTTTTCCGGATGGAAGAAGTTCCACGTGGCATAAGCGCCAACGATCATGCCCGCCGTGACGATCATGCCTATCGCGGCAAAGAGGCGTAAGAGAAATTGCTTGATGTTGTTGTTGAGGATCATGCGGTGTCCTTAAAAGTGTTGAGGCCTTAAGCTTTATCACCCTCCCCTTGCGGGAGGGCGATTTGAGTGCCAACTCTTCAACTGTTTTGAGTGTATTCTCCGTCATCGCGAGCGACTGCAAGGAGCGTGGCGATCCAGCGCCGATGCTTTCCATCATTGACCTGTTTACCAATTCAGGAGATGGATTGCCACGTCGCCTTTTCAAGGCTCCTCGCAATGACGCGGGTTGTGTTTTCCTTTTCTTCCTTCTATCCCTTCTTCCTAAACGCGCTGGCGGGATAGGTTCCAAGGATCTTTGTTTCATGCGCGAAGAAAGCCAATTCCTCCAGCGCGTTTTTAAGCGGCGTTTCTTCGGTGTGCCCTTCAACATCTATATAAAACTGCGCGGCGGTGAAGTGACCATCCACCAAATAGCTTTCCAATTTGGTGATGTTGACGCCGTTCGTCGCAAAGCCTCCCAAAGCTTTATACAACGCCGCCGGAACGCTGCGCACGCGAAAAAGCAGCGTGGTGACGCAAGGGATCGTATGCGGCGCGGGGACTTGGGGCTTGGCCGAGAAAATCAAAAAGCGCGTTGTGTTGCCTTCGTGATCCGCGATGTCAGCGGCAAGGCTTTGCAGACCATAAATCTGTCCCGCTAAATCGGAGGCAATCGCGCCAACGCTTTTATCGCCCAGCTTGGGAAGCTCGGCGGCGCTGCCTGCCGTGTCGGATTTGTGAACGGGGGTCATGCCGCGCTCACGCAGCCAATGGCGGCATTGGCTGAGAGCCTGAACATGGCTTTGCACCGTCTTGATGTCGCTGAGCTTAGAGTCTGGCAAGGCCAGCAAATGATGCACGACAGGCTGGTAATGCTCGCCAATAATTGAAAGCGTGCTGTGAGGCAGAAGATAGTGGATATCGGCCACGCGCCCCGCAATGGCGTTTTCGACGGGCAGCATGGCCAGCTCGGCGTGGCCATCATAAACAGCCGTAAAAACATCTTCGAACGTGTCGCAGGGCAGGGTTTCATAGTCAGGCGTTGCGGCGCGGCAAGCCATATCGGAATAGGCGCCATAATCGCCCATAAAAGCAATGCGTTTTGTCATGCCTTTCAAGTGCTCTCTTTTCGCCTTTTCGTCAAGAGAGGGCAAACTTTTTTGTGGCTTTTTTTGCTCTATAGCTCGTTATACTACGTCAACTTGAAAACTTTTTGATCGCGGTTGTTGCTTTTTCTTGGCTTTATGTGTTTTTGTGAAGAAGTCCTTTTCAAGTTTTTAAAGGGACGCAAGGCACAAGGAAGAACAGCATGGCCGATAAACTTCTTAGACTTTTAGCGCGGGATTCTGAGGATATTCAGGTGATGGCGGCTGTTTTGCAAGACTCCATCGCGCCCCTATGCGATATGCTTTATCATGAGGCGGAGAAAAACTTTGTGATGGTTGTTCAGCGCTTTAAATGGGATGATGGGCCATCGGAAGAAAAGGTTTGTTTTGAGAGAATCCATTGCGCCCTTGATATTCATGGCGTTGAAGCGACTCAATTTTTGGGTATCCATCCCAATGATCCTGCTGCCATGTTGGATCTGTTAACGATAAGCTTTGACGCGCCCTATTTACACCTCCTCTTTGCAGGAGAGGGTAAAATACGCTTAAAACTGGCTCATTGGGAGGTAAAACTGTGCGATTTTGGTGAATCGTGGCCAACAACGCATCGTCCACGTCATGTGACTTGACGAAGGCTCTTAAAAGAGCCATTTTCCCCGCGCTTCCAATAGGAAAAATGAAAAGAGTATTTTATGGCTAAAGAAGATCTTCTTGAGTTCGAAGGGATCGTATCCGAAATCCTTCCCAACGCTATGTTCCGCGTTAAGTTGGACAATGGGCATGAGGTTTTGGCGCATACCTCTGGCAAGATGCGTAAGAATCGCATTCGTGTGCTTGCTGGCGACAAAGTGAATGTCGAGATGACGCCTTATGACCTCACCAAGGGGCGCATCACGTTCCGCCATAAGTGACCGGCGACGTTTTGATCACGGCCTATATTTGAAATCGATGCCATAAAAATTACGTTCAAGCTGATCAATGTTGGCTTGGATGGTGCTGTCGTCGTATTCGCCTGTTCCCACTTTTGCTTTCCAGCCATTCATTTCATCTCGCAAAGAAATGGCGCGACCGCGCAGAGCCATTTCTTCAGGTGTTTCTTTTTCTAATCTCTTTTTTTCCGATTCTTCGTTGGCTTCTTTTTCTTGTATCTTTTTGGATTCGGCTTTTTTCTTCCAATATATTTTTTGATAGTTTTCTTTTTGTGCCGAGAGAAGGGCCTCTGGCGTTGTTTCTATATCTTGTGATTGTGAGGCCTTCCCTGTTTTTGTCGCGCTGCCGCCCCTTTGTTCTTTAAGAGGCTTCATCTTGCTTGTTGTAAGAACGTCAAAAGGCCTATCTGTGGTAGGAACAAACTTGTTGCGCTCTTTTTTCTTCTTTCGAAAGCTTTGGGGAATTTTGATTTTATCAAGAATTTCCCTGAGTTTTAACAGGCGGGGTTGTGGAATCATTAAATCGTTAAAGCTTGTTTTCTTCTGATCAAGAATGGCCTCGCTAGAATCACTTCGTTCTTTGGTGCGAGGGTTGAGGGGGGACGTTACAAAAAGCTGGTGGCCTCTCGTCTGTGCTGGCGGAATGAGGATGGGGTTGAGATTGCGATCGTTATCATCATCATCGTCTATTGTCATGGCGTTGTTCTTTTAAAGAGTTAAAGGGGAAGGGCGCGCTTCTGCTTCATTTTTCCAATCGCCGCAAAGCGCTTGCCAACAACTCAGTGCCGCCAGCGCCGCCGTATCGGCGCGCAGAATGCGTGGGCCTAAACGTAAGCGCAAGCTTTCTGGCAGGGCGCTCAATCGGTCCATTTCTTCTGGCATAAAGCCACCTTCAGGACCCGTTATAATCGCTGCCGTGGGGCGTGCCCCAGCCAGCGCCGATGAAAGACCTTGCGCAATGGGGACGGCCTTCCCAAACTCAGCGCCTATGAGGGGAAGGCGCCGCGCTGGCCAATTTTTGATGAGACCATCAAGGGCAAGAGGCTCGCGAATCTCTGGAACGGATAAGCGCTCTGATTGCTCGGCCGCTTCGGTGGCGATGGTTTGCAGACGTTGACGATTGAAATCGCGCACTTGTGTGCGGGCGGTTAAAATGGGTTGAACAACGCTGACGCCAAGCTCTGTTGCTTTTTGAATCATAAACTCAAAAGGGGCGCGTTTGATGGGGGCGCAGCATAGCCATAGATCAGGTTCTTTTTTTTGAAGCCGCAGAGGGTCTTCCATGAGAAGCTGCGCTGGATCCTTTTTGCGGGTAGGCGCTGCAGGCATGACGGCGCGCCATTCGCCATGACGACCATTGAAAAGACGTAAGGGCTCGCCTTCGCGAATCCTCATGACGTGAAGCAAATAATGCGTTTGATCGATGGATAAAATGACCTGTTTTTTTTGCCCTAAATCGTCTTGAACAAAAAGGCGAGGCCACGTGTGCGGCGCTGTGCTCATGGGCTTTATTTTACTGGAGAATGGGTTAAAAAAGCCTTCAGCATTCAGAATTCAGCATGCAGTGGGCCTAAACTATGCTTATCCTATTGATGTATAATTATAAAACACTCTTCAGCCTCAGTTTTTGTCATGCGAAAGGACTCTAATCCCCGAATGTTGAATGCCGAATCCTGAATGCTTCTTGAAGAAAGTTTTAATCTTCCCTTGACGTCGAGGCGGGATTCCCGTAAATGTGCGCAGCGTTTTCGGAATCGGTGGTAGCGGCTCCCTTATAAAAACCTTCAGTCCTACGGGAACTATGATGGTTTGGGCTTCTAAACGAGGTTTCGGAGTGTGCTTAAGTTATATAGCTTGCGTCGATATAACGGTTGATTTTTATCAGCAGGTCGCGCGGTGTAAGTTGGAGTTCCACACGGAAGGCTCAGTTTGGCGCTTTTCCGTTGTGGTTTTTGTTTTGTCAGTTTTGCCATGATGGTAGGGCTTGAGAAGAAAAAGGAAGATCGAATGTCAACGATTAACCAGCTGGTTCGCAAAAAACGGCAACCGGTCAAGACTCGCGATAAAGTGCCTGCGTTGCAGAAGTGTCCGCAAAAGCGCGGCGTTTGCACGCGTGTTTATACAACGACCCCGAAGAAGCCAAACTCGGCTTTGCGTAAGGTGGCGCGCGTTCGTTTGACCAATGGTCACGAAGTTATTTGCTATATTCCAGGTGAAGGTCACAATCTTCAAGAACATAGCGTCGTCATGATCCGTGGTGGCCGTGTGAAGGATCTCCCCGGTGTTCGCTATCACATCATTCGTGGCGTTCTTGATACGCAAGGCGTCAAGGACCGCAAGAAGCGTCGTTCTCTTTATGGCGCCAAGCGTCCGAAATAAGACATAGAGGAATTAAAATATGGCACGTCGTCGTCGCGCAGAAAAAAGAGTGGTTCTTCCTGATCCAAAGTTCGGGGAAATCCTCATTACAAAGTTTATGAACGTTCTTATGCTGGATGGCAAAAAATCTGCCGCTGAGCGTATCGTTTATGGCGCTTTGGATAAAATCAGCGCCAAGTCAAAGGTTGGCTCGCTGGATGTTTTTAAGGCGGCTCTTGATAAGGTTCGCCCTCATCTGGAAGTGCGTTCACGTCGCGTTGGTGGTGCGACCTATCAGGGGCCTGTTGAAGTTCGCCCAGAGCGCAGTGTTGCTTTGGCTATGCGCTGGATCATTCGCGCTGCACGCGCTCGCGCTGAAACGACGATGATTGATCGTTTGGCGGCAGAGCTGATGGCGGCGTCGAACGACAACGGCGCATCGGTTAAGAAGCGTGAAGATACCCACCGTATGGCGGAGGCTAACAAGGCCTTCTCTCATTATCGCTGGTAAGAGAAAGAAAGACCCATGGCACGCACCACTCCTATCGAAAAGTATCGCAATATCGGCATCATGGCTCACATTGATGCGGGTAAAACGACGACGACTGAGCGCATCCTGTATTACACCGGCAAATCTTATAAGATCGGTGAAGTGCATGAAGGCACAGCGACCATGGATTGGATGGAGCAAGAGCAGGAACGTGGCATCACGATTACCTCTGCGGCCACCACGACGTTCTGGCGTGATCATCGCGTCAACATTATTGACACGCCGGGGCACGTTGATTTCACGGTTGAGGTTGAGCGTAGCTTGCGCGTTCTTGATGGGACGGTTTGCGTTCTTGACGCTGTTGCTGGCGTTGAACCTCAGACGGAAACCGTTTGGCGTCAGGCTGACAAGTATAATGTCCCTCGCTTTGTGTTCGTCAACAAGATGGATCGCACGGGCGCTAACTTTTATCGCTGCGTCGATATGGTCAAGGATCGCTTGGGCTGCAATGTCCTGATCCTTCAATTGCCGATTGGATCGGAAGCTGAGTTTAAGGGTGTCATCGATTTGCGCCGTATGAAGGCCGTTGTTTGGGAAAATGAAGCGCTTGGCGCGAATTTCCATGATGAAGAAATCCCCGCTGATTTGCTGGATAAGGCGACAGAATATCATAAGGCTTTGGTTGAAAACGCCGTTGAAATGGACGACGAGGCGATGGAAGCCTATTTGAGCGGTACGGAACCTTCTGTAGAAGTCCTTGATCGCTGTATCCGCAAGGGTGTTATTGCGCTTAAGTTTGTGCCTGTTCTGTGCGGCTCGGCCTTTAAGAATAAGGGTGTGCAGCCGATGTTGGATGCCGTTGTCGATTATTTGCCCTCACCGGTTGATATTGGCGAGGTTCATGGCTTTGATGTCGATACGCATGAGCCTATGACGCGCAAGCCTTCTGATGAAGCGCCGTTGTCGGCCTTGGCGTTTAAGATCATGACGGATCCTTTTGTGGGATCGCTGACCTTTACGCGCATCTATTCGGGCACGATTACGGCGGGCAGCTATGTGCAAAACACCATTAAGGGCGCTCGCGAACGCATTGGCCGTATGCTTTTGATGCATGCCAATACGCGTGAAGAACTGAAGGAAGCACATGCGGGCGATATCGTTGCGCTGACAGCTTTGAAAGACACGAAGACGGGCGATACGCTGTGTGATACGGCTAAGCCCATCGTTTTGGAAAAGATGGAATTCCCCGATCCCGTTATCGAAATGGCGATTGAGCCTAAGTCAAAGGCTGATCAAGACAGGATGACAAACGCGCTGCTCCGTCTGGTGCAGGAAGATCCTTCGTTCCGTTTGGCGGTCAACCATGAAACGGGACAAACGACGATTAAAGGCATGGGCGAGCTTCACCTTGAGATCAAGGTCGATATTCTTCGCCGCGCGCCTTATAACTGCGAAGTGATCGTCGGTGATCCGCAAGTGGCTTATCGTGAGACCATTACGCGCAAAGCGACGATCGATTACACGCATAAAAAGCAGTCGGGCGGTTCAGGTCAGTTTGCGCGTGTCATCATTGACTTTGAGCCTGTTGAGGCTGGCGTTGGGTACAGCTTTGAATCCAAGGTTGTCGGTGGTTCTGTGCCTAAGGAATATATCCCAGGCGTTGAAAAGGGCTTGACGGGTTCACTGGATAACGGTGTGATTGCTGGCTTCCCGACCATCGACTTTAAAGCCACTTTGGTGGATGGCGCGTATCACGATGTTGACTCATCGGCGCTGGCTTTCGAAATTGCGGCACGTGCTGCGTTCAAGGAAGGTATCCAGAAGGCGGGGCCCGTTCTTCTTGAGCCGATCATGAAGGTTGAGGTCGTGACGCCAGAAGATTACATGGGCGATGTGATTGGCGATTTGAACAGCCGTCGCGGTCAGATTTCTGGCATGGATACACGCGGTAACGCGAACGTCGTGAATGCGATGGTTCCTTTGGCCAATATGTTTGGTTATGTGAACCGTTTGCGTTCGATGACGCAAGGTCGCGCTCTGTTCACGATGGAGTTTGATCACTATGAACAAGTCCCCGCGCAGGTTGCGCTGGAAATCAAAGCCAAGCTGGCAGGGTAAGCAAGCTAATAAGGTTGGGTTAAGTTAAAGAAGTCCTTCAACCAGTGATTGGTTGACAAAATGAGATAGTAGTTACATAATTGTAGTTACAATCAGGGGCGTCTTGAATGTGGAATTGGGACGAGGAGAAGAACAGGCAGAACAAGAAGAAACACAAAATCAGCTTTGAAGCGGCGATTTTTTGTTTTTTGCGATCCGATGATTGTTTCGCGGCCTGATCTGGGCTCGACCCTAGAAGAGAGATGGCAGACGATAGGTGAAGTGGGCGGCAGCGTTGTGTTTGTCGTTCATACATTAAACGAGAATGAGGAAGGTGGTCGTATCATCAGTGCCCGTAAGGCAACGAAGCAGGAAAGGATGGCTTATGAAGAAGGTCGCTTTGAAGAGTTTTAAGTTGACGTCATCGAGCAGATTAACGCCTGCGCTGCGAGCGGAATTGAGAGCGATGGAGCGTGAGCCGATTGATACGAGTGATATTCCAGAAGTTAAGTCTTTTGGAAAAGAGTGGAAGAGAGGCTTGCTGAGAAAGAATTTTCGTCCCGTTAAAAAGCAATTGACGTTGCGGATTGATGCGGATGTTGTGGACTGGTTTAAAGATCATGCCCCAAAAGGCAGCGGATACCAGACCATTATGAATGAGGCTTTGCGCGCGCATGTCGAGACACACGGCGGTTCGCGCGAGGCTTAGGGGAAGTTAGAAGTTAAGTTAGAAGT
>DYNT01000004.1:0-10007 GCA_020720905.1 Micavibrio aeruginosavorus | reverse complement strand
AAGTTAGAAGTTAAGTTAGAAGTCCTTCAACGTAGGAGAGAAAAAATGGCAAAGGCAAAGTTTGAACGTAACAAACCACACTGCAACATCGGCACCATCGGTCACGTCGATCATGGTAAGACGACGCTGACGGCAGCCATCACAAAGATTTTGGCTGAATCCGGCGGCGCGACGTTTACCGCTTATGATCAAATTGACAAGGCGCCTGAAGAACGCGCTCGCGGCATCACCATTTCAACAGCTCACGTTGAATATGAAACAGCCAACCGCCACTATGCGCACGTTGACTGCCCCGGACACGCCGACTATGTCAAGAACATGATCACGGGTGCGGCGCAGATGGATGGCGCGATCTTGGTCGTGTCTGCCGCTGATGGCCCCATGCCACAGACACGCGAGCATATCTTGCTCGCTCGTCAGGTTGGCGTTCCTGCGATCGTCGTCTTCATGAACAAGATGGACATGGCCGATCCAGAACTCGCCGAATTGGTTGAGATGGAAATCCGTGATCTTCTGAACAAGTACAACTTCCCTGGTGATACGACACCGATCATTCGTGGCTCGGCTTTGTGCGCTTTGGAAGACAAGCAACCAGAGTATGGCCGCGAAGCGATCTTAAAGCTGATGGAAGCTGTTGACAGCTTTATTCCTCAGCCCGAACGCCCCATCGATGGCGCTTTCATTATGCCTATCGAAGACGTGTTCTCGATCTCTGGCCGTGGTACGGTTGTTACGGGTCGCGTCGAACGCGGCATCATCAAGGTCAACGAAGAAGTCGAAATCGTCGGCCTGAAGACCACGCAAAAGTCCGTTGTGACGGGCGTTGAAATGTTCCGCAAGCTCCTTGATCAAGGTCAGGCTGGCGATAACATCGGCGCTCTGCTCCGTGGCACCAAGCGTGAAGATGTTGAGCGCGGTCAAGTTTTGGCCAAGCCAGGTTCCATCACGCCGCACACCAAGTTCAAGGCGGAGTGCTACATTCTGACCAAGGATGAAGGTGGCCGTCATACGCCATTCTTCACCAACTATCGCCCACAATTCTACTTCCGCACCACGGACGTAACGGGCGAAGTGATCTTGCCAGCTGGCACGGAAATGGTGATGCCTGGTGACAACATCTCGGTTGACATCACGCTCATTGCGCCGATTGCCATGGATGAAGGTCTGCGTTTCGCTATCCGCGAAGGTGGCCGTACAGTTGGCGCTGGCGTTGTGGCGAAGGTGATCGAGTAATCGATTAAGATAAAATCGGGGAGGTCGGGTCTTGATGACCCGACCCACCCTTAATAACGAATAACACTAAGCGTTGGCTCGCCGGAGCCTTTCGGCTTCGAGCGACGAAAGAGGTTTTTGAATGGACACGCAAACGATACGCATCCGCCTTAAGGCGTTTGATCATCGCATGCTGGATCAATCGGTCAGCGAGATCATCAGCACGGCTAAGCGCACAGGTGCGCGCGTGCGCGGGCCAATCCCGCTGCCGACATGGCGTGAATGCTTTACGGTCAACCGTGGTCCCCACGTTGATAAGAAGTCGCGCGATCAGTTTGAGATTAGAACGCATCGCCGTCTTTTGGATATTTTGGAGCCTACGCCTCAGACCATTGACGCTTTGTCAAAGATTGATCTAGCCGCTGGCGTTGATGTTGAGATTAGAGTTTAAGTTTTTGTCGTAATTGCTTGATTTTGAAATAAACAAGCAAAAACGATTGAGAAAGAGGATGAAAGTGATGACAAAATCAACTGTGTCAAGGCGTACGGGAGTGCTGGCGACTAAGCTTGGCATGACCCGCCTGTTCGATGAAACCGGCAAGCATGTGCCCGTCACGGCTTTGCTCCTTGACTCGTGCCAAGTTGTTGGCGTGCGCACCATGGAA
This sequence comes from Micavibrio aeruginosavorus, assembly GCA_020720905.1. Classification (GTDB taxonomy): domain Bacteria; phylum Pseudomonadota; class Alphaproteobacteria; order UBA9219; family UBA9219; genus UBA8914. The sequence continues at coordinate 8,130 of DYNT01000004.1, read as the reverse complement.
CAAGATGGTTATACAGCGCTTCAAGTTGGCGCTGGCACGGCCAAAGTTAAGAATGTGAGCAAGCCTGTTCGTGGTCATTATGCCAAGGCTTCCGTTGAGCCTAAGAAAAAGTTGGTTGAGTTTCGCATCAGCGACGATGCCATGCTTGAAATTGGCGCTGAGTTGTCGGCTTCGCATTTTGTCGTTGGCCAAAAGGTTGATGTCACGGCTGTGACAATCGGTAAGGGCTTTCAAGGCGGCATGAAGCGCCACAACTTTGGAGGTCTTCGTGCCTCGCACGGTGTGTCGGTTTCGCATCGTAGCCATGGTTCAACCGGTCAGCATCAAGATCCGGGTCGCGTGTTCAAGGGCAAGAAAATGGCGGGACATATGGGGGCGACCCAAGTGACGACGCAAAACTTGCGTGTTGCGTTAGTGGATGCCGAACAGAACTTGGTTTTTGTTGTTGGGGCCGTTCCGGGCTGCGAAGGCGCTTTTGTTCGTATTCGTGATGCTGTGAAGAAGGTTCTTCCTAAAGAAGCGCCGATGCCTGCGGGTGTAAAGGTCAAGACCGCCGATGCTGGTCAGGCCGCTTAAGAGAGTGATAGGAAAAGAGCGATGAAAGCGACAGTTAAAAATCTAGATAACAAGGACGTGGGATCGATCGAGATGCTCGATTCGGTTTACGCCGTTGAACCTCGCCGTGACATCCTGACCCGCATGGTCAATTGGCAACTTGCCAAGCGCCGTTCGGGCAACCATGCCACGAAGGGGATCAGCGCTATCAACGGAACGACCAAGAAGCCTTGGGCGCAAAAAGGCACAGGCCGCGCTCGTCAAGGTTCTCTTCGTTCACCGCAATTCCGTAAGGGCGCGACGATCTTTGGTCCCGTTGTTCGCGATCACGCGCACGATATGCCTAAAAAGGTGCGCGCTTTGGCTCTTCGTATGGCTTTGTCGTCTAAGCAAATGGACGGCAAGCTCATCATTATCGATGAAGCCAAGATGGCCGATTTGAAGACAAAGGCTTTGGCCGTGAAGTTGAATAAAATGGGTTTGTCTCATGTTCTGTTCATCGATGGCTCAAACCTTGACACCAATTTTGTTCTTGCTGCGCGCAACATTCCGCATGTGGATGTTTTGCCAGAGCAGGGCGCTAACGTCTATGACATCCTTCACTGTGACACCTTGGTCATGACCAAGAACGCGGTTGAACAGCTGCAAGAGAGGCTGAAATGAGCACGAAATCTACAGAGACAAAGATTACGCCTAATGACTATCTAGTCATCCTTTCGCCCGTGATTACGGAAAAGGCGACGAATGGCTTGGCTCATAATCAGGTGACGTTTCGCGTTGCGGATACGGCGACCAAGCCTGTTATTCGCTCGGCGGTTGAGAAGTTGTTTAATGTGAAGGTCAAGGCCGTCAATACGCACAATCGCAAGGGTAAAGCCAAGCGTTTTAAGGGACGTATGGGGCAGCGCAGCGATCAGAAATTTGCCGTCGTCACGCTTGCCGCAGGTGACAAGATTGATATCACGACGGGTCTTTAAGGGTTGAGGATAAGAACATGGCACTGAAGAAATATAACCCCATAACGCCAGGTCTTCGGCAGGTTGTTCAAACCGACCGCAGCCAACTGTGGAAGGGCAAGCCCGTCAAGACCTTGACGGAAGGCTTGAACAAGTCTGGTGGACGCAATAACAAGGGGCGCATCACAACGCGTCATATTGGTGGCGGTCATGCGCGTCGCTATCGCTTGGTCGATTTTAAGCGTACCAAGATGGATATAGCGGCGGTTGTGGAGCGTATGGAGTACGATCCTAACCGCACGGCCTTTATCGCGCTGATTACTTATGAAGATGAAACGCAGTCTTATATTCTTGCGCCGCAGCGTTTAAATGTTGGCGATAAGGTTATCTCGGGCGAAAAAGTTGACGTCAAGCCCGGCAATGCCATGCGCCTTAAAAGCATTCCTGTGGGCACGATTGTTCACAATGTTGAAATGCGTCCCGGGAAGGGCGGCCAGTTGGCGCGCAGCGCTGGAACGTATGTTCAAATTGTTGGCCGTGATGCCGGTTATGCATTGATTAAGCTTTCCTCTGGTGAACTGCGTAAGGTTTCTCAGGATTGTATGGCGACGATTGGTTCTGTGTCCAATGCGGATCACGGCAACGTGAAGCTTGGTAAGGCTGGCCGCAAGCGTTGGCTGGGCGTTCGCCCGACCGTTCGCGGCGTTGTGATGAACCCTGTCGATCACCCTCATGGTGGCGGCGAAGGTCGCACCTCTGGCGGTCGCCATCCCGTTTCCAAGTGGGGCAAGGGCGCTAAGGGAACCAAGACTCGCACCAACAAGAGTACGGATAAGTTCATTGTTCGCCGCGCGAATAAGCGCCGCGATGCACAGAAGAAATAAGAGGGAGAGCACAACGTGACACGTTCAGTTTGGAAAGGCCCGTTTGTTGACGGTTATATGCTGGGGAAGGCCGAAAAGGCTCGCGCCTCTGGTCGTAATGACATCATCAAGACGTGGTCGCGTCGTTCAACGATCCTGCCGCAGTTTGTTGGCCTGACGTTTGGCGTTTACAACGGCAACAAGTTTTTGCCTGTGTCCGTGTCCGAAAACATGATTGGCCACAAGTTTGGCGAGTTTGCTCCCACCCGTACCTTTAAAGGTCATACGGGCGCGGACAAGAAGACGAAGAAGTAAGGGGAAGTAACTACTATGAGTAAGCCCAAAACAGAAAGACGTTTACCTGCCGATCAAGCGATGGCGAAAGCCTCGGCGATCCGTACAGGCGCACGCAAGTTGAATGTGGTGGCCGCCAGCATTCGCGGCCTTGGCGCAGCGACGGCCATGACGCAGCTGACCTTTGAAAAGCGCCGCATCGCGCAGGACGTGAAAAAGGTTTTGCAGGCAGCGATTGCGAACGCCGAAAACAATCATTCCTTGGACGTTGACCGTTTGGTCGTGGCCGAGGCCTTCTGTGGCCGCGCTTTTGTGATGAAGCGTATGCACACGCGCGGTCGTGGTAAGAGCGCTGGCATCGAAAAGCCTTTTAGTAACCTGACCATCATTGTGCGTGAGCGCCAAGAGGGTGAAGTTGACGCCAAGAAGGAAGCCCGCCGTAGGCGTGGCCTGTCCAAAAAAGAAGGCGCTGAAAAAAGCGTCGCCGTTAAAAAAGCAACAATCAAAAAGACAGCGCAAGCTGTGACGGGGGCTTAAGCCATGGGTCAGAAAGTCAATCCAATCGGGATGCGTATCGGCGTTAATCGGACGTGGAACAGCCGTTGGTTCTCGGATAAGGATTATGCCGATAAGCTGCATGAAGATTTGAAAATCCGCAGCTATTTGATGAAGAAGCTTGGCCCCCAAGCCAGCGTGGCGCAGATCACGATTGAGCGTCCTTCTGGCAAGTGCCGTGTCACGATCCATTCGGCTCGTCCGGGCGTTGTGATTGGGAAAAAGGGCGCGGATATTGAGAAGTTGCGCAGCGAGATTGCCAAGATGACAACGGCAGAAGTCGCGCTGAACATCGTTGAAATCCGCAAGCCTGAAATTGATGCCAAGCTTGTGGCCGATAATATTGCCAGTCAGTTGGAGCGTCGTATTGCTTTCCGTCGCGCGATGAAGCGCGCTGTGCAATCCGCTCTTCGTTTGGGCGCTTTGGGCATTCGTATCAATTGCTCCGGTCGTTTGGGCGGCGCTGAAATCGCGCGTATGGAATGGTATCGCGAGGGTCGCGTTCCTTTGCACACGCTTCGTGCTGATCTGGATTATGGCGTTTCGACGGCTCACACCACCATGGGGGCTTGCGGCGTGAAGGTTTGGATCTTTAAAGGCGAAATCCTTGATCATGATCCGATGGCGCAAGAGAAGCGCGCTTTGGAAAATGCTCCGGTTCGCTCGTAAGATAAGATTTTTTTAGGGTAGGTTAACATGTTGTCACCAAAACGTACAAAGTACCGCAAGGCTCATAAGGGGCGCATTCATGGCGCGGCTAAGGGCGGCTTTCGTTTGAACTTTGGGGCCTTTGGCCTTAAGGCGATGGAGCCAGAGCGTATTACAGCGCGTCAGATCGAGTCCGCTCGTCGTGCTATCACGCGTGCCATTAAGCGTCAGGGGCGTCTTTGGATCCTTGTTTTTCCGGATGTGCCTGTCTCGAAAAAACCTGCCGAAGTTCGCATGGGATCGGGTAAGGGATCGACCGAGTATTGGGCTTGCCGCGTTCATCCAGGTCGCATCATGTTTGAGTTGGATGGCGTGCCGGAAGCTGTGGCCAAGCAAGCGTTTTTGTTAGCCGCGGCCAAGTTGCCTATTAAGACAAAGTTCGTGCAGCGTGAAGCGGCATAAAGAGTGAAGAATAAAGGAGCCTGATCATGGCAAAGACACAAGTTAAAGCCGCCGATGTGCGCATGAAGACTGATAAGGAATTAGAAGATCGCCTGCTTGAGCTACGCAAAGAGCAGTTCAATCTTCGTTTTCAGAAGGCGACGGGTCAGCTTGCCAATACGGCGCGTGTGACTGCGGTTCGTAAGGAAATTGCCAAGATCATGACCGTGATCAATGAACGTCAACGTCAAGCCGGTTCGGCTGCGTAAGGGAAAGAGTGAGGGACTGAAAGATGCCACGTCGCGTATTGCAAGGAACCGTCGTCAGTGACAAGGGTGATAAAACCATCACCGTGCTTGTTGAACGTCGCGTTATGCACCCGATCTATAAGAAATACATTCGCACGTCCAAAAAGTACGCTGCGCATGATGAAACGAACAGTTGCAAGGAAGGCGATAGCGTTTCGATTATCGAATGTCGCCCGATCAGCAAGCGTAAGAGTTGGACGGTTGTTGATGAAACGACAACCCAAGGCGATAAGTAAGTAACTTTAGTGTGGAAGTGGATTAAGCCATGATTCAAATGGAATCCGTTCTCGATGTTGCGGACAACAGTGGAGCCAAAAAGGTTCTCTGTGTGAAAGTACTCGGTGGATCGCATCGTATGATTGCCAGTGTTGGCGATATTATTGTTGTCTCAATCAGAGAAGCGATCCCCCGTGGTCGCGTCAAAAAAGGCGACGTTCATAAAGCCGTTATCGTGCGTCAAAAGTATGCGATTAAGCGCGACGATGGCAGCGTCATTCGCTTTGACCGTAACGCCGCTGTTTTGATCAACAAGGATAAGGAGCCAATTGGCACGCGTATCTTTGGGCCGGTGACGCGTGAGCTTCGCACCTTGGGCTTTATGAAGATTATCTCGCTCGCGGAAGAGGTGTTGTGATGTCCGTTAAGATGAAAATCAAGAAAAACGATAACGTGATTGTTATCGCCGGTAAGGATAAGGGCAAGACCGGCATGGTCAAGATGGTGATCCCGTCTGAAAACCGTGTTGTCGTTGTCGGCGTTAATCGTGTGACTCGTCATACCAAGCCTACGCAAGCGGATCCTCAAGGGGGACGCAAGCAGATTGAGGCGCCTTTGCACGCTTCGAACGTCGCGCTGATCGATCCGAAAGACAACAAGGCGACCCGCATTAGCATCAAAGTCGGCAAGGATGGCGCAAAGACGCGGCATGCCAAGCGTTCCGGCGAAGTGATTGAGTAAGGAAGAGAGAAAAGCCATGACGGCCAAAGCCAAAGAAAAATACGTACCGCGCCTTCAGCGCCATTATAACGATGTCGTTTTGCCAGAGATGATGAAATCGCAGGGGTATACCAACCGCTTGCAGGTTCCTCGTCTTGAAAAGATCGTCATCAATATGGGCGTGGGCGAGTCTGTGAACGACAGCAAAAAGGTCAAGAGCGCCGCCGAGCAGCTTACCTTAATCGCTGGACAACGGCCTGTTGTGACCAAGTCGCGCAAGGCCATCGCCAGCTTTAAATTGCGCGCTGGGCTTGGCATTGGCTGCAAAGTGACGTTGCGCCGTGAAAAGATGTACGAGTTTATGGATCGTTTGGTCAACATTGCGATGCCTCGCATTCGCGATTTCCGTGGCATTTCGGCCAAAAGCTTTGATGGCGCGGGCAACTATGCCATGGGCTTAAAAGAACAGATCGTTTTCCCCGAAATCGATTTTGACAAGATTGACGAAATTCGTGGGATGGACATCGTGATTTGTACGACGGCCGAGACGGACAGTGAAGCCTTTGCGCTTTTGCGTGGGTTTAACATGCCGTTCCAAAGTTAAGGGAAGGGAAGAGTTATGGCCAAAAAGTCGATGATTGAGAAAAATGACCGCCGCCGCCGTTTGTGCAAGCAAAAGGCTGTGACGCGGACGGCTCTTAAAGCGCAAATCATGGATAAGGAGACATCCATGGAAGACCGTTTTGAGGCTGTTATGAAATTGGCGAAGATGCCGCGCAATTCATCCAAGGTTCGCATTCGCAACCGTTGTGAGCTGAGCGGTCGTCCTCGCGGTTATTATCGCAAGTTTAAACTTTCGCGTATCGCGCTTCGCGAACTGGCCTCATCGGGTCAGCTCCCTGGCGTTATCAAGTCGAGCTGGTAAGGAGGATTTGGGGCATGTCGTTTACCGATCCAATTGGAGATATGTTGACACGCATTCGCAATGGGCAGATGGCTAAGTTGCCAGTTGTCGATTGCCCATCGTCATCATTCCGCAAACGTGTTTTGGAAGTTCTGCAACGCGAGGGCTATATTCGTGGTTTTTCCGAAATGCAAAAAGGGAAGAGTCATCCGGTTCTTGCCATTGAACTGAAGTACCATGATGGCATGGGCTGTATCCGGAAGATTGACCGTGTGTCAAAGCCTGGACGCCGCGTTTATGCTGGCATCAAAGACTTCGGTCGTGTGTTTAACGGTTTGGGCATCTCGATTTTGTCAACACCGCATGGCGTTCTTTCGGATAACGAAGCGCGCACGCAAAATGTTGGCGGCGAGATTCTTTGCCGCGTGTTCTAAAGGAAGTTGAGGTTCAATTATGTCGCGCATTGGAAAACATCCTGTTCAGCTGCCACAAGGCGTCACGGCTGAGGTCAAGACGGGGTTTGTCACGGTTAAGGGCAAGCTTGGTACGCTTAACATGGCTTATACGGCTGATGTTGATGTTAAGCTGGCCGATGGGCAGCTTGTCGTCACGCCTGCCCAAAAGACGACTAAGGCTCGCATGATGTGGGGCACGGTGCGCAACAACTTGGCCAATATGGTCAAGGGTGTGAGCGAAGGCTTTAAGAAGGTTCTTGAGATTGAGGGCGTTGGTTTCCGCGCCGCGATGCAAGGCAAGGAGCTTGTTTTACAGCTTGGTTTCAGCCATGAGGTGCGCTATCTCTCGCCAGAGGGCATTGAGATTAAGGCCGAGAAGCCGACCGTCCTTTCGATCAGCGGTTTTGATCGTCAAAAGGTCGGGCAAGTTGCCGCTGAAATCCGCAGTATGAAGAAGCCAGAACCTTATAAGGGGAAGGGCATCAAATATGCCGGTGAGCGCATCCGCCGTAAGGAAGGTAAGAAGAAATAATCTACGCCATGTTCTGCAAAGCCTTGGCCTAGCAGGAAAGCGTGGATCCGGAGTTTAGAAAAAAGATAAAAGGTATCATACCATGTTAAATTCAAAAGAACTGCACGAACGCCGCAAGACGCGCACGCGCTATCAGATTAAGCGGAAGGCCGAAGGCCGCGCTCGCCTCTCTGTTCATCGCACAGGTGAGAACATCTATGCGCAGATTATCGATGATGCCAAAGGCGTAACGGTTGCGGCCGCATCGACGCTGGAGGCTGATCTTCGCAAAAAGCTGAAGACGGGAGCTGATAAAATTGCTGCCGCTGCTGTTGGTAAGCTGGTCGCAGAACGCGCCAAGAAGGCTGGCTATACACAGGTTGTTTTTGATCGTGGGGGATGTGTTTTCCATGGTCGCGTCAAAGAATTGGCCGATGCTGCGCGCGCTGCAGGGCTTGACTTCTAAGTAATATGTCTCGATAGGGAGCTTAAGGAAAAAACATGGCGAAGCCGAAGAAATCAGATAATGCGGAAGACCGCGAAGGCAGTGATTTGATCGAAAAATTGGTGGGCATTAATCGTGTCGCCAAGGTTGTCAAGGGTGGTAAACGTTTTGCTATGGCTGCGTTGGTTGTCATCGGTGATGGCAAGGGGCGCGTGGGCATTGGGACGGGGAAAGCGCGTGAAGGGCCGGAAGCCATTCG
>DYNT01000116.1 GCA_020720905.1 Micavibrio aeruginosavorus | reverse complement strand
CCATCGGGCAGGACGTGATTCGCTCTATCACGCCCGGCCAGCAAGTCGTCAAGAACGTGCACGATAATTTGGTGGAGCTTTTGGGGAGGCAGGCCGAAGGCCTGAACCTTGCGGTTGTTCCGCCTGCCGTTATTATGATGCTGGGGCTGCAAGGCTCTGGCAAAACGACGACCTCGGCCAAGCTGGCCAAGCGGCTGCAAGAGGTGGAGCGCAAGAAGGTTCTCCTTGCCTCGCTGGATGTGCGCCGCCCTGCCGCGCAAGAGCAGCTGGCGGTTTTGGCGCAGCAGATTGGAGCGGCCTGTCTGCCCATCATCGCGGGGCAAGAGCCAGAAGCCATCACGCGCCGCGCGATGGAGGCGGCTCGTCTGGGCGGTTATGACGTTCTGATTTTGGATACCGCCGGTCGCCTTGCGATTGACGATGAGCTGATGGCCGAGGCGGCGGCTGTGCGCGATAGTGCCAAGCCTCATGAAAGCCTGCTGGTTGTCGATGCGATGACGGGGCAGGATGCAGTCAACACGGCCAAGCATTTTGAAGAAAAAGTCGGCGTTACGGGCATTATTTTAACCCGTATTGATGGCGATGCGCGGGGCGGCGCGGCGCTTTCCATGCGGGCGGTGACGGGCAAGCCGATCAAGTTTTTGGGCGTTGGCGAAAAGACCGATGCTTTGGAAGTTTATCATCCTGATCGTCTTGCAGGGCGCATTTTGGGGATGGGCGATGTCGTCTCGCTGGTCGAAAAGGCCGCCGCGACGATGGATCAAGACGTGGCCGAGGATATGGCCAAAAAGTTCATCAGCGGCAAGGCGTTTGACTTTGACGATTTGGCGAAGCAAATGCAGCAGATGCGCAAAATGGGCGGTCTATCCACCATGATGACGATGCTGCCGGGTCTTGGCAAGTTTAAGGATCAGATGAAGAACGCCAACATCGATGAAAAGCAAATCAAGCGCCAAGAAGCCATTATCCATTCGATGACGAAGGCCGAGCGCAAGGACGCATCTCTTCTGGCCGCTAGCCGCAAGCGCCGCATTGCCAAGGGCGCAGGCGTTGAAGTGTCGGATGTCAATCGCCTGATCAAGCAGTTTTTAGAGATGCAAAAGATGATGAAGCAACTTGGCCGCCTAGGCAAAACAGGATTCATGCGCAGCATGGCCGGTATGATGGGGGGACGAAGGTAAGGACAATACCAACAACAGAACAACAACGAACACCAACCAAAGGAGAAAGACTAAAATGATTAGCATGAGACTAACGCGCCACGGCGCCAAGAAGCGTCCTTTTTACCATATCGTTGTGGCGGACTCGCGCTGCCCTCGCGATGGTAAATATATTGAAAAGATCGGCACGTACAACCCGATGTTGCCGCGCGAGAGCGTCGAGCGCGTGAAGTTTGTTGAAGAGCGCGTGAAGTATTGGCTGGGCGTTGGCGCTCAACCAACCGATCGCGTTGCGCGTTTTCTGGCTTCGGTGAATCTTGGGCCTTCTTATCAAGAACGCAACACGCCTAAGAAATCAGCTCCTCGCGCCAAAGCGCAAGAACGCATGAAGATGGAAGCTGAAGCCGCCGCCAAGGCCGCCGAAGCTGCCGCCGCGCCTGCGCCTGTTGAAGTCTAATAAGTTATGCCAATCGCTCTATGAACCGACCTATTGGTTTTTGCCATAAACAGTCCTTCCTTCTTTCGTCATCCCGCACGAAGCGATGCGCGAGCATCGCGCAGATGCGGGATGACGAAGAAGGGGACAGGATAAAATCTCGTCAAGTTTATGAGTCCTTTCATAGGGCGGTTGGTATAACGCCAATTATCTACGTGCGATAGCTTGCGATGGAAACATCGTTGAGCCTCAAGACCATCGCAAGATGGCAAACCCCGCCAGAGCCATAACAAGCTGGGCGGGGTTTCTTTTTGCTTTCTTGACGGGGCATGGCATGATATAATTCGCAGCGAATTAACACACACAATCTGCACGAGGAAACCATGATCCATCTGGAAGACATCCACTCGCTCACAGACTTTGCGCGTAACACGAAGGCTTATGGTAAAAAGATGAAGAAGACGGGTCGTCCGGTGGTTCTGACGGTCAATGGCCGCGCCGAGTTTATCGTGCAGGACGCGCAGACCTATCAGCATCTTTTGAATATGGCGAGTTATACGGAAGAAAGCATAAAGCTTGATCAAGCCATCAAGGAAATGGACGCAGGCACGTTCCATACGGAAAAAGAGGCTATGAGCGTTCTTGGCATTAAAGCCAAGAAAACAACGGTGGTCAAATGAAGTATGCCCTCCATTTTGTGCCGAAGGCGCTCAATGATCTCGCCGAAATCCGCGCCTATATTGCGGCAGATAATCCATCTCATGCTGATGTTTTTGCTCAAAAGCTATGGGGCGAAATACAAAGCCTTAAAGAGATGCCAAATAGGTGTTCGTTGGCTCCAGAAGCGTCAAGAACGGGGCGCGAGCTTCGTCATTTTCTGGTTGGTGATTACCGCATTCTATTTGTTGTCAAAGGCGGCGCGGTTAAGATACTGCGCGTCATCCATGGCGCGCGGGCGCATTTTAATATAGGGCATGCATGACATCTTCTCACAAAATCTGCGTTGGTGTTTTTCTGGGCGCGCATGGCGTACGTGGGCAGGTGAGACTTGCCAGCTTTACGGATGATCCCGAATCCCTTTTTGAGTATGCGCCGCTCACCGATGAGGCGGGCAGCCGTGTTTTCGTGGTGACGGCTCGTGGTGTAGGCAAGGATCATTACATTGCTTCGGTCAAGGGCATCACAACGCGCGAGGACGCTGAAGAACTGAAAGGTACGCGCCTTTACGCGGATCGCGCCGCTCTGCCGCCTGAAGGAGAGGGCGAGTATTACCACGCTGATCTTATCGGGCTTGAGGCGCGTGACGCATCGGGCACGACGATGGGCATTGTTGAGAATGTCTTTGATTACGGCGCAGGCACGTTTTTGGAGATCAAGCCTGCCACGGCTAAAAGCTTTATGCTGCCGTTTAAAGACGCGTTTGTGCCTGTGGTGGATATGAAAGGTGGTTTCGTTGAAGTCGTTGTTCCTGATGGATGGCTCGCGCAGGAAAAGTCACCTAAGGAAAAGAAAAAGAAAGCGCCGACTATAAAGGGGGCTGAATGAATAAGCCTTCTTTCCTGACCCCTGATCCCCGACCCCTGAACCCTTCCCCTTGGCACGCCCAAATCCTCACGCTGTTTCCCGAAATGTTTCCAAGTGTCGTGGGGCAAAGCTTGGCGGGGCGGGCGCTTGCCGAAGGTTTGTGGAAATTGGACGTTCTGAACATCCGCGATTTTGCGACCGATAAGCATCGCACTGTGGATGACACGCCCTATGGCGGCGGCGCAGGCATGGTGATGCGGCCCGATGTGATTGCGGCGGCTTTGCGTGGTGCGGAAAAACAATTTGGCCGCGCGGCGCGGCGCGTTTATCTCTCGCCTCGTGGCCGCGTTTTGAAGCAAGCGCTGGTGGAGGAACTGGTGGCCGTGCCCTCCCTTCTTTTGCTGTGCGGGCGTTATGAAGGCGTGGATCAACGCGTGCTGGACGGCGAAGAATTGGAAGAAATCAGCCTTGGCGATTTTGTTTTGGCGGGCGGTGAGGTTGCGGCGCTCGCGTTGATTGAGTCGTGCACAAGGCTGATTTCTGGCGTGATGGGCAATGCACAAACAGTGGATGAAGAAAGTTTTGCGGGCGGTCTTTTGGAATATCCCCATTACACCCGCCCACCAGAATGGGAGGGGAGGGCCGTTCCCGATGTTTTGATTTCTGGTCATCACGAGAAGGTTAAAGCATGGCGGCAGGAACAATCCGAGGCTCTAACGCGCCAAAGACGCCCTGATTTGTGGACAATTCGTGAAAAAGCGAAAAAAAGCGATAAAAATGGTTAAAACAGTGCAGAAACCATTGAGTTAGAGCCCAAGACCCTGTATAGGGACGAGCCTTAGAGCATTATCGAGCCGATTCCAGAGAGAACCGTTTTCTGGCTGGCTTTTGTGGAGAGAATGAAAATGAACGTGTTACAAAAATTTGAAGCCGCCCAAATCGAAAAGAGCGGCGCTAAGATTCCTAACTTTGCCGCTGGTGATACCGTTCGCGTCAATGTGAAGGTTGTTGAAGGCACGCGTGAGCGTATTCAGGCCTATGAAGGCGTTTGCATCGCGCGTAAGAACGCTGGCATCCATTC
>DYNT01000115.1 GCA_020720905.1 Micavibrio aeruginosavorus | reverse complement strand
AAGCCTCTGGCCACAACAGCGATATCTTCACCTTTTCCCCTCAACAGGAAACATCGCATAGCGCTTCTTCCAATCCTTATGACGTGCATTAAGACAATCACGTTTTAGAAAGCAAGAGTGCTTTGCCGTTTTTCTACGGCGCTTGCCTCAAACCCGTCTGTCATTTCATGAAATAAATTGTGCCAGTTGGCCTTAGCCCCCAAGCGCAGGAAAACGCCGCCAAGGCCGACCGAGGCGCGATCCAGCAAAACGAAGGGGCGCGGAACGGAAACGCCGCCAACCTTTTTCAGCTCGGCATAGACTTGCGCCGCCACAGCGCGTCCAGCGGCGGTGCTGTTAGTCTCAGCCATCGCGGTGATGCGATCATCAAGAAACGGCGCATAGATAAACCGCGCCCAATGGCTAAGCGCTTTCACAAGCGCCTTGGATGGCTTTTCAAAACCCCATAGACGGAAAGCTTCCACCATCGCGGCGTTATCCTCATCGCGCAAGGCGTCATAGAGCCTGACAATCGCGCCGATCAATTCAGGCTTAAAAACACGCATACATCCAAAATCAAGCAGGTTGAGGCTGTCATCGGGGCACACCGTGTAATTGCCCAGATGCGGATCGCCATGCAAAACGCCGCAGGTGTAAAAAGGCTTATACCATGCGCGAAAAAGTGTCTGAGCGATCTTATTACGCGCCTCTGGCGAACGAGCCTTGATAACCTCGTCAGTGAGCTTCTCGCCCTCCAGCCATGTCATCGTCAAAAGGCGCGAGGTGGACAGCGCAGGCACGGGCACAGGCACATGAACATCGTCCCTATCTGCCAGTATTGTACCGTAAAGCGTCATGTTCTGCGCCTCACGCGCATAATCCAGCTCTTCGCGCAAACGCTCTTCAATTTCATCAAAGACATCGCCTGTCATGACAGCGCCACTGAAGCGCTCAAACAATCGCAGTAAAAGCCCCAGTTGCCGCACATCGGCATCAACCACGGCCTCCATATCAGGGTATTGCAGCTTGCAGGCCAAGGCGCGGCCATCCCTGCCAACCGCCTTATGCACCTGTCCCAGCGAGGCAGCGGCACTGGCGCTCGACTCAAAACTTTTGAAACGGGAGAGCCAGTCTGCGCCTAATTCAGATACCATGCGGCGGCGCACGAAGGCCTCGCCCATGGGCGGCGCATCAGCCTGAAGAGTTGCAAGCTCTGCCGCATAGTCACGTGGTAACAAATCGGGAACCACCGCGATAAGCTGCGCAATTTTCATCAAGGGGCCTTTCAGCCCGCCAAGCGCCATGCGGAGGAGCGCCGCTTCACGCCCGCTATGCCCTTCGCGCCCCAGCGCACGCGACACCGCCACGCGCACGCCCACGCTTGCCGCCTGCGCCGACACGGACGCATAGCGCCGCGCACGCTTAGGCAGGCTGTTCTTTTCTTTGTCTTGGGAGCTATCCTTGGAAGGCTTTTTTTTCATAACGGCTCCCTCCTTAAGTCCGCCAACCACTCTACCAGCGCATGGCCATTGGGGAAAGAGGCGCGAATGCCAAGGCTGGCGGCATAGGCAGGATCCCCAAGCAAGACAGGCGTGCAACCACTGCGCAAGGCGCACTCTGCGTCCGCGTGCGTATCCCCAATAAACCAGTTGGCGGGATTATCCGCCGTCAAGCCCACCGCCGCAAGGGCATGATCAACAGGCATTCTATCGGGCTTATCGCGTGGGCAATCCAGCGACCCGACGATAGCTTTGAAATAAGGTCGCCAGCCCAAATGATCAATTTCCTTATTAAGAAGCGCATTCTTTTTCGTGCTGACAATCATCATTGGAATCTTATGCGCTTCCAGCCACGCAAGAAGTTCAGGCGCGCCCGCCATGACCTTCAGCCTTTCGATATGGACAGCTTCGAAATAGGCATAGAATAGAGCACGCCGCTCCTCCCACGCATCGCCAAACCATTCGGGAAAGCTCACGCGCAAAGGCCGCGCTGACTTCACCCGCGCTTGCGGGGTCGTCCATGTCTCAAGGCCGCTCATGGCGCGAACTTTGTTTAGCGCCTCGGTAATCGCATCCCAATTATCGATCAGCGTATTGTCCCAATCGAACAACACGGCTTGAGGAAAAGGAAGAGACATGATGCAAAAGCTCCTAGGCGTTCGTTATTCGCTGGCCAAAGCCACAACGGGATCCATCAAGGCGGCTTTGCGAGCAGGCAGGTAACCAAAAAGCAACCCCGTCGAAACAGCGCAGGTGAAAGCCAACAAGACGGGGGGCAGACTTAAAATCGCACGTGTCCCCAACGCATAGAGAACCATGGCAAGCCAGCTCCTGCCCCCAAGGCGGAATCATAAATCGTTAACGTGGGATAGGTTGAGACAGTTTGTCAGAAAAGGCCCATTTAAGCCAGTTTTTCTGCGCTTGGATTTGATGAAGAGTTTTTCAGGGATGCGTTTGAGCAGTGGCAAACAATGCCGGAAAGGAAATGGTATGGGGACGGAATGTACTTCGGCGCTTCGCGCCTCGTGGTGCCTGGGGACGGAATTGAACCGCCGACACGGGGATTTTCAATCCCCTGCTCTACCGACTGAGCTACCCAGGCATGCAAGCAAAGCGCTGAACCAAAGGATGGGATTCTAGGCGCGTGCGAGGCTCCGCTTATAGCCAGATATTACCTTGCAGACAATACTTAAAAACAATTATTTCTCGTCCTTTATCACTTTTTTTTGCCCCCTCAAGCACAATTGGGGACTGTTTAAGGCTTTCTAGCGCTCTCCCTTTCTTCTATTTTATAGGCACAATGATCAGCGGAAGGGACAGCTTGTGCAGGTTTTTTTCTGCGGCCATGTGGGCGATAAGATGGCTTTGCGTTGTATTCTTCCCCCCTGCGCCAAGGACAAGAGCTCTTATGCCTTCGGTTTGTTCTAGATAATCAGCCAGAACGGCGCGGCGGCCACCTTTGCGATACACGCAAACAGGTTTTTGCCCCGTTATGGCCTCGGCCACTTTTTCATGCGCTGCCATGGCAAGGCGAGCCGCATCAAAGGCCTCATCGTCCAAAGCACGCTCCACCCCGCCCCACGCCTGAATTTCTTCAGGCTCAACAATGCACAAAATGGCGACGTTGGCTTGGGCTGTTTTTGCGGCATGACTGGCAAAGAGCAAAGCCGCCTGAAAAGATTCGCTCTCATCTTTGATTACAAGATAGGTTGGCGTTGTCATGGCTTACGTCTCCTTTCTGAAAAGATAGGCGGCAAGGCCACCAATCGAAAGAACAAGAAAGATAGCCGCCGCTGCATAAAGAGCGGGATGTTGCATCGATAGATTTTTAATCATGCTAGCCATGCCAATAGGCGCAATTTTAAAAGTTGTTGTGCGACTGGCCGACACCGCGCCGTTCTTAATCTCATAAATCGTTGTTTTATACGCCCCCAAGGGAACATTAGGCGGCAAATTAAAATCAGCGCGGAAAAGCTTCTTATCGCGGATTTTAACGCCCTCCGGCATTTCCAAGTAAAGCCCTTGAGCCAAGCGGTTTTGCAAGAACCCCTGCCCCGCCACGCTATCAAGGGGCAAGGCTTGCAGCCCAATCCCTCGCCTCGACAAAGCTTTGGGCGTCATCAGCTTTACCAAAGGTTGTGAGGACAACACAGCATAAAAACTGGGGACGGGCTCAATTGTTTGAGGCTCGTCGTTAATCCATATCCCAACCTTTTTTATTTTGGCGCGGATCGATGCCTTGGCAGGAGGACCTTCAAGCACCACAACGATATTGGACTTGGCAGAAATAAGCGCCCCGAAAACCATGACATGCGCGCCGTCAAAGCTTTCTGTGACGGGAATGAAATCCTCTGCCAAATCAGCAGCGGCCTCGGTTTCGGCCCACACAGGCTGCACGAGAACAAGGAAAAAGAAGGCAAGAAGGGCAAGGCGCTTGATCATGACAGCCCCACCATATCAACAACAAACTTTTGCGCAGGCTGAGAAAACAGGTCGTATATCAGTTTACCCGCTACGGCCAAAATCAGGAGAGCCATAAGAAGACGCGCAACCTCTGGCCTGAGGCGCGAGGCAAACCGCGCCCCCATGGGAACGGACACAACGCTGCCCAGTAAAAGAGCAAGCGCCAAGACAATATCAACCGAATGGTTCGAAATGGCTTGCAAAGCGGTTGCGAAAATCGTCGTAAACACAATTTGAAAAAGAGACGTGCCATTGACCAAAGCAGGCGGCATTTTCAAAAGAT
>DYNT01000114.1 GCA_020720905.1 Micavibrio aeruginosavorus | reverse complement strand
ATAGCCCGGTGCAATGCCGACGCAACGGATATTATGGATGCCGCGCATTTGAAACTCACCAACGATAATCTTGGGCATAAGCGAATCAGCAATCTTGGTAGAGGCGTAGTTCAGCTGCCCGATCTGTCCAGTCTTATTCACTGAAGAAATGGGAACCAACAACCCTTCCCATCCGCCGTTGACCATGGCTTCCGCACCATCGCGCAAGGTCAAGAACGTTCCCGTCAGGTTAATATCGATAACAGGCTGCCATTTATCCAGCCCCATTTTTCTTGTGACTTTGCCGGTTTCTTTATCAATGGACAGCATGGTGGCGTCACGAATAATGCCAGCGCACGCCACAACGATGTTGAGTTTACCAAAGGCATCCAAGGTGGCCTTGATAAACTTGGCGGTATCGGCCTCGCTGGTGACATTGGCTTGAACGCCGATGACTTCACCGCCCATGGCTTTGATCTCACCAACCACGCGATCGATATTCTTTTGAGCCATATCGACGATGGCTACTTTGGCGCCATTTTGCACCAAATACTTGGCTACAGATTCACCAATGCCATTGCCACCGCCTGTGATAATGGCCACGCTGTCTTTCATCTTCATGCTGTTCTTCCCATTTTTTTAAGTTTGTTCACGAGGTCTTCGAAAACGAGGTACTGTCTTTATCCCAATAGATAAAATTGGGACGAGTGATATCGGGGCCGATGATTTTAAGATCGCCAATCATGTTCGGGCGGCTAATGTCCGGCCCCACGACTTTAATGCCAACAGGCTGGATAGATTGGACAAGAGCCTGCGCTTTGGCTTCCGCTTCGCTGACGGTTAAGGTCGGAAACAAATTGGCGCCCACAAAAGAAGTGGAGCCATCCGGCATAACCCGCCGGATATTATACCCAGCCGGTTCAACGATATACTCTGCGTCATTGTAGAAAAAGGTTGTCACGTCATGTCTCCGCTCGCTTAAAGGGGTCAGAGTTTTTTCAGAACGGATACGCAGTTGGTGACCGCGCTGCCGCCTACGTTAAAGGTAACACCGATGTCGGCCTTCTTGGCCTTGACGCCAATCGCCTCGCCAATCAGCTGTTTATAGATCAAGGCATGCATCGATGCGCCCGTCGCGCCAACAGGGTGGCCTTTGGCTTTAAGTCCGCCAGAAAGATTGACCGCCACAGCCCTATCGTCACGCGTAAAGCGTCCATCCAGATAATCAAAACCGCCGCGCCCATCGACAGAAAGGCCAAGAGCCTCAACGCTGAGAATCTGGTTGATGGTGAAGCAGTCATGCACTTCGGCCAAATCAATGTCGCTTGGCTTAATACCAGCCTCGGCATACGCTTTGGCGGCGGCATTTTTTCCCGCCATCAGCTCGTGCATGTTGGGGCGCACATTTTCCGGCAAGCGTTCGCAAGAATGGCCAATGCCCGCAATCTCAACCGCACGCGCTTTATTGCTGACGTTCGCTGTCTGCGTGATCACCAAAGCCGCCGCGCCATCGGACACCAAAGAACAATCGTGCAAGCGAAGCGGTGCGGCAATCACCATGTTCTTACATTTGCCGCGCTCATCAAGCTCGTTGAGCTTTTTGATCGCCTCAACGCTCATGGGGCCAGAGCGATTGTGCGCAAGAGGATTTTCAGCGCCGTTCTTGTAGCCCAGCGCCCCAACGGTCCAGAGCATATTTTCCATTTCTTCATTGTGAATGTCGTAATGCTCTTGATAGCCTTTGGTATAGGCGGCAAACAGCATGGGGAACGACCAGCCTTGCGCCCCTTCGCTTGGCCAATGAGAGCAGCAGGCCAAAACGTGCGTCATCTGAGGCGTTGGCAGCAAATTCATCTTCTCGACGCCGATCACGAGGACGTGGCGGGCGCGCCCAGCCTCAAGAGCATAAATGCCATCATAAAGAGCCACGGATGACGAGGCGCAGGCGCATTCGCAGCGCGTCATAGGTTTAAAGCGCAAGGCAGGATCGATTTCAGCCGCAATAGGCGCTACATGCTCTTGATTGACAAAACCCGCAGGAGAGCAAGAGCCCACATAAATCGCATCAATATCCTTGGCCTCCAGACCGGCATCGGCGATAGCGCCGCGCCCTGCTTCAATCAGCAGGTCGTAATAGGATTTTGTGTCGGTCAATAGACCGGTGACCTTATCTTTTTTAACGAAAGCGCCAAACTCTGTATTATAGGCACCAATGATACTGACTTTGCTCATGACTATTCTCCGAAAGCGAAGCGGGGCTATGGGGACTCTGTTGCTCCCTAGTTATGGTTAATAATCGCTAACATTTAGTAAAAATATGATGGGTGCTGCCTTAAGAAAAAGCGCCATCGCGTGATGCGTTAAAAAGAGAGGGCTATTCAACGCCGTTAAAAAATGCTCTAAATTAACCCTCATAAAGGTTCCTTTCCCCATGAATGATTCCATTCCTTCCTGCGTCAACATCAGCGCCCTTTATAAAGCTCAAGACAAACTCACCGAGGTTCGAAGCGAAGTGAGCGGCTTTATCTATGGGCAAGAGGAGGTTGTTGAACAGGCTCTTATCACCCTTTTGGCGGGGGGGCATATTCTTTTGGTCGGCGTTCCAGGTTTGGCCAAAACACGGCTTGTTTCCGTCCTTTCCAAAACCCTTGGCTTTGATACCAAGCGCATCCAATGCACACCCGATCTTATGCCTTCGGATATTATTGGAGCCGAAGTGTTGGAAGAAGTTGATTACGGACGGCGCAACTTCCGCTTTGTCCAAGGCCCTATTTTCTGCCAATTTTTGATGGTGGACGAGATTAACCGCGCCAGCCCGCGCACGCAGTCAGCCTTGTTGCAAGCGATGCAAGAGCACAACGTCACGGTATCAGGGCGCGAATACGCGCTGCCCTCGCCGTTTCATGTTCTGGCAACACAAAACCCGTTGGAGCAAGAGGGAACCTATCCCCTTCCCGAAGCGCAACTTGACCGCTTTCTGATGCAAATCACGATCGAGTATCCCAGCCTGAGCGCTGAGCGCAAGATTCTTCAGGCCACCATGGAAACGGTTGAGCCGATTCCCAAGTCGATCATGTTCGCCAATGATTTGCGTGAGATGCAAGGGCTTGTTCGCTCGCTCCCCATGCCTGCGCCCTTGATTGAAAAGGTACTAACCTTTGTGCGTCTAGGCCGCCCCGACACGTCGCCTTTGGATCTTGTCAAACGCTATGTATCATGGGGGCCAGGGCCGCGCGCAACGCAAGCCATGGCGCTGGCCATGCGCGCCCGCGCCGTTCTGAAAGGACGCGCTGAGCCAACCCTAGAGGATCTTCTGGCGCTGGCGCGTCCCGTCATGATTCATCGCATGGCTTTAAATTATACAGCGCGAACCGATAGCGTCACACTGGATACGATCTTGCAAAGCATGATCGACGGGATGGAACAAGCGACCCGATGACCTACGCCCTTTCCCTTGCGACCAAGACAAAAGCGCAACATCTTGCGCAGGCTCTTTTTCTGTCACCGCAAGGCCGTCACCGCGTGAAACCGATTGAGCGCATTTGGCGCTATCGCCCCTATCAAGGCAGCGATCCCATCATCACGATTGATTGGCGGCAATCCGCTCGTAGCCGTGAGCTTATCGTGCGTGAGCATGAACCACTCATCACGCGCAAGATTTTCTTTTGGGCCTCGATGGAATCAGTCCCTCTTCAAACGCAAGAGAACCTCGCGCTTCTTTTTCTATCGTTGGGGCGGCTTCTTATTCAAGGCGAGCGCACCATCGGCTGGCTTGGCCTCAATCAGCCGGAAACGAGCACGCTCAGCCAAATGGATACGCTCTTTGAGCGTGGTTTTTCGGAGAACGCCAGCCTGCCTGCGCCCTGCCCTTTACGATCATCTCTTTTGATCGTAGCGCTTGATTCCTCAACGATGAGCAAGCCGTTTTATGAGGCCTTGCGCGTTTTTTCCGCACAGGGCAATCAATGCCTGCTGCTTGATATCACCCTCCAAGCTCACGCCCCATCATCCGTGATCTACAGGAAGAGTTGGCCTGTCTTTCCTATAAATGCAGAAAAGCCCCTTGACGCCATCCTGCCGCTTCTTCTCGATGAAATAATGCGCGCCAGCCGCTAAAAGAACGTCAGCTTATCCCAACCGCCCTATGAAATGATTCATAAAACCTTGACGGGATTTTTTCCTATCCTCTTCTTCGTCATCCCGCCACCATCTATGCCTCTCTTTCATCCCGCACAGCGGATGGCGCGAAAGCGCCAGACGCGTGATGCGGGACCCAGG
>DYNT01000113.1 GCA_020720905.1 Micavibrio aeruginosavorus | reverse complement strand
TCTGCAACGCATATGACTCTTATGCCGCGCAGACGCGCGGCGCTGGATTGCTTCGTCGCGTTTGCTCCTCGCAATGACGAAAAGGAATTATGTTAGTCAAAGCTGAATGCCAACCAAAAGGAACTACCCTATGCCTCAGACAAAAAAGAAAGTTGCCGTTCTCATGGGAGGATGGTCCGCCGAGCGCGAAGTCTCGCTTATCAGCGGCGGCGCGGCATGCAAGGCTCTGCAAGAACTGGGGCATGAGGTTTTGGCCATCGATGTGCAGCGCGATCCGCTAGGCATTGTCCAAACGCTTACCTTACAAGCCACGGGCAAACCCGATGTTATCTTTAACGCGCTTCATGGCCGCGTGGGTGAGGACGGCACGATCCAAGGCCTTCTTGAGTTTATCGGCATCCCCTATACGCATTCGGGTGTTTTGACCTCTGCCGTCGCCATGGATAAACCCATGATGAAAATCGTGGCCAGCCATGCGGGCGTACGCTGCCCGCATGGCATTGTCGTAACCCGCGAAGAAATCGTGCAGGACAGCTATCCGATGAAGCCGCCATTTGTCATCAAGCCGACCAACGAAGGCTCTAGCGTTGGCGTGCGGTTGGTGACGTCCGAAGAAGACCTTCAGAAAATCGAAGAGGACGGCTGGATCTATGGCGCTACGGTACTGATTGAAACCTTTATCACAGGGCATGAGCTCACCGTTGCGGTGTTGGGGCATGGGCATGAGGCCAAGGCTTTGGCCGTGACCGAATTGCGCCCCAAGGGTCATGCCTTCTATGACTACACGGCCAAGTATTCAAGCGGCGAGACAGACCATCTCCTCCCCGCGCCCATCCCCCAAGACGTCTATGACGAGGCTATGCGTCTGGCCATTTTGGCCTATAAGGCAGCAGGCTGTCATGGCGCGGCGCGCGCCGATTTCCGCTGGGATGATGATCAAAAAGGAACAGACGGCCTTTATTTCCTTGAAATCAACACCCAGCCGGGCATGACGCCTCTTTCCCTTTTGCCAGAACAAGCCCAGTATGCTGGAATATCCTTTAACGACCTGATTCAATGGATGCTGGATCACCCCACATGCCCCGCCTAGTCAAAAAACCGCTGCGCGGCAGCATTCGTCAAAACACCCAAGGCCGCCGCTTTGTGGAGGATGCTTCGCCGCGCCTTGGCTTTGGCGTGCGCCTTGCCATCATGGTTTTGATCGCGCTTATCATCCTTGGCTTCGCGTCTTGGTCTTGGCATAATCGCTGGCCTCATCGCGCTATGGCTGGCATCAAAGCGGCAGGCTTAACCACCACGAAAAACATCGGCTTTTCAATCAGCGATGTGACGGTTGAAGGAAGGCACTATACCGATCGCACCGCCCTTTTCGCGGCGCTGGGCATCACGGCGGGAAGCCCCATCTTTACTTTTAACCCACAAGAAGCTCATGCCAAAATCATGACACTCCCATGGACGGGAAGCGTTTCCATTATCCGCAGCCTGCCCAATAAAATCATCATTCGCCTGACCGAACGTCAACCGATCGCACGATGGCAACATAACGAAAAAACCATCGTCATCGATCAAGCGGGGCAAGACTTAGCCGCCGCCAAACCCGAAGAATTCACCAACCTACCCCTTGTCGTCGGCAATGCCGCGCCAGAGCAAACGCAAGCGCTTCTTGTTTTGCTGAGTGATTATCCCCTTGTCGCGCATTCCTTAAAAGCCGCCGTGCGCGTTGGGCAAAGACGATGGAATTTTTTTCTCAACCCCAACCTTCTCATCCGTTTGCCAGAGCTTAACGTCGAAGATGCGCTGGACAAGCTCACAACCTTGATCCAAGAACAAAACATCCTCAACCGTGCGATTGCCTCAATCGATCTGCGCTTTCCTGATCGCACCGTGATTGAACCAGGGGCGCAGCCCTCGACGCCGCAGTATGGAGAAACCAGCGAATGAACCGCATCGCTCAGTGGCTTTTTGATAAACCAAGCGCCTCGCAAGGAGACGTGTTCGCCGCGCTTGATATTGGCACAAGCAAAGTGGCTTGTTTCATCGCTCACCTTGATGAAATGGGGCAACCGCACGTCATCGGCATCGGACATCAACTATCGGAAGGCATTCGCGCAGGACTTGTTGCCGACATGGACGCGGTGCGCCGCGCCGTATCCGCCGCCGTCGCAACGGCTGAGCAAATGGCAGGCGAGAATATCGAGCGCGTGATCGTCAACGTCGCCGCGCCGCAACTCCTTTCCCAAACAGCAGCTGTCGCACTGCCCCTTGGCGGACGCGAAATTACAGGCGCGGATATGGATCGCCTGATCGCGCAAGCGCAAACGATGGCCGCCGAGGATAGCGACGGCCACGCGATGGAGCTTCTCCACACCCTGCCCGTTCATTATGCTTTGGATGGAGGCCATGGAATCCGTGAGCCCATCGGCATGATCGGCAACATATTGCAGGCAGATTACCATTTAATCTCGGCCGCCTTTGGCCCTGTGCGAACGCTGGAGACCGCCATTGCGCGCTGTCATTTGGAAGTTGAAAGGCTTATCGCCTCACCGCTCGCCAGCGGCCTATCCTGCCTTGTCGAAGATGAAATGGATATGGGCTGCACGCTGATCGATATCGGCGCGGGCACAACCAGCATCGGTATCTTTTTCGATGGCCATATGATCTTTTCCGATGGCCTTCCCATTGGCGGCCTTCATATCTCGAACGATATCGCACGCGGCCTGACAACCACCTTTTCCTATGCCGAGCGAATGAAAACGCTCTACGGCAACGCCACGCTGTCCCCTGCGGATGAGCGCGACATCATCAACGTACCCCAAGTGGGCGAGGAAGCGCCAGAGTTCGCCAATCACCTCCCCAAATCGCATTTGATCCGCATCATCGGCCCGCGCCTTGAGGAAATCTTTGAAATGATCCGCGCCCGCCTGATCAAAAGCGGCGTATCGGAAATGGCCGGACGGCGCGTTGTGCTGACAGGCGGCACCAGTCAACTTCCAGGCATTCGCGATCTGGCCAGCCGCATTTTGGATAAACATGTTCGCTTGGGTCGCCCCCTTCGGATCACACGCCCCTATCAAGGGCAGCGCAGTACGTCCCCCTCCCTCACCGGCCTTGCCGAGGCAACGTCAGGCCCAGCCTTTGCGACAACGGCAGGCCTTCTTATTTCAGCGCTGCAACCCGATGGCCTTGACCCGCAATCAGGCTTTGAGCTTGGCAGCGGCAATGGCTTGCTCAACCGCTTCGGCCAATGGATGAAGCAAGGGCTTTAAATCGTGCGCCGCAGATAGGGCACGCGGCCAATGATCCACACCAATCCCGCCGTCACGACCAACGTGGCAAGGCTGAAGGCCGGAATATAGATGTACGGCGAGAACATTCCCCAAAAGCCCTGCAAGTCATGCAAATAAGCCAGCGGGATCATGTGCAAAAGATAGATGCCAAACGTCAGCTTGGCCACAGCGGGCGTTAGCTTCGCGCCCAACAACGGAAAGTCCATCCGCCGCAGCAAGAATATCAAGCTCAACGAAAGGAAGATGTTCGTCACGCTCAGGTTCTTGAAGAAATAGGCCGCCTCGCCATGCTGCGTAGTCATGTTTACGACATACAACGCCGCAGGCGTTATGATGGCCATACCCACCGCTATCAGCGCCAGCTTGCGCGTTGAAATCTGCAGATCATGATAACGCACCAGATACCCCGTCAAGTAATAGGGCACATAGGTCAAAAACCACGTCAAAAACAGGTTAGATTCGCCGACATACCATGCCTCATACATTGTTTGAACCGCGTCGATGGCAAAGGCGACGCCGATGAAAAAGACCAGTTCTCTCGTTGTCAGCTTCGCGATGATGGCGCGAAAGACAGGCGTAAAAAGATAGAGGCCCAGCAGCATATACATGAACCACATATGATAATAAGGCTTGCCCGATGCCAGTTTTCCAACAACATAGGACAACGTGAACGGCTCTTGCACGTTTTCGCGGAAGTAGCCCCACACGATGTAAAGCAACGACCAGAACAAGATGGGGATAAGAACACGGCTCATGCGCTTTTTATAAAAATCGCCAAGGCTTTCGTTATCATGGGGCGCGAGCAAGAGAGCGCCACTCACCATCACAAACACAGGCACGCACCAGCGCACCAGCACGTCAAAACTGCTACCATACAGCCAAAGGAAAGAACCAGGCTCGCTGTGCCACGGCACACCCACAGAGACATGAACGAAAATAACGGCAAAGATCGCCAAGATTCGCGCATTATCAAGCCACGTCATGATGCTTCTCCACTTTAAGAAAAAGTAGGCCACAGTCAGTATTAATACCTATTTT
>DYNT01000112.1 GCA_020720905.1 Micavibrio aeruginosavorus | reverse complement strand
CGCAGGAGAAGCCGTACGAGATGCGGATCAATCGCGGTGATGGGAATGGCGGCGTCCCCGACCGGAGCCCATCAGGCGGACAGCCATACGTCCGCCGCCTGACAGGCTTATGGAAGACTGTTGGATGAAACAGAAAGGTGCGCCCCAGCGGAAACAGACAGCTTCAGGTCGTTTCCGTTGGAGTGCCGATCAGAAACACAAGCGGGAGCATAGACGCCTCCCATGATGATAAACCCTACGGAATGGCTTATGAGGGAGCTTTTTTATCCATCTCCTTAATGCAGACTTGAAAGTGACTCCTTGTTTTCCATCATAGCTTTGCCGATGCGAGCGATTTCTCCAGCGATGAAGGCCGTAGAGATTTCAGGTGCCCACATGACGCGGGCAAGATGGTTGATTTCCGCTTCTGACGTGCGCCCAAGTTCCCGTTTGGCCTCAGGAGTTTTCATGTGGCGCATAAACTTGGCGTGAATTTTTTTCATGGCCGAGGCTGCGTTCCGTGCCGCGCTTTCCTTAACGGGCAACGCGCCAACCATGACATGGGGCGCATCGTCCGTTTTAAGAAGTCTGAACCCCCATGTGTCTTTAGGATTGAGCTTCGCAAAAAGCTCCTGTCCAACCTGAGCCGTTACGTTCGTTTCGTCGATCATGTCCCAGAGTTTCACGGCGTTCTCGGCTTTCGTTTCTATGACCCTGTACAGGCTCATGTGGGACTGGCGTAAGGCAATCAGAAAGCGTTCATCTTCAAGAGAAACCTTTCCGGCGTTATGAGCAAGGAAGCATTCCACAGCGTTCCAACGCGGCGTGGTTGGGTCAGGATACTGCTGGTAATCGTTCGACGCGAAAAACCCCGTCAGGTTGATTTCAGCCAAGGGTGTCAGATGCGGCCCGAGCATCTCGCGCAGCGAATCGAAATCGTCAATGCCGGTCAAATCGATAAGATCCTCCCAGAAGGTTTCCTGCGCCATTTCAAAGAAATCGGCGCATTCGTCTTCACGGCAAAAAAGGCTTAGCTTGTCGAAAACAGCGTCTGCGTCCATGGCTTTTCCTTGGGTTCGATCACGTAACTTTTTGTTTCTCGTGAGACATATGATAGAGAAGCCGTTCGGATTAATAAAGGGCTTCACTAAAGCCGACCTTAAGAGAACCCATGTCCCCTTCGCCAGATAATATTCTACGCCGCGTCTTCGGTTTTGACTCCTTTCGGGGCAGGCAGGAAGAGATCATCACGCACGTCGTAAACGGCGGCGAGGCTCTGGTGCTGATGCCGACGGGCGGCGGGAAATCGCTGTGTTATCAGATACCGGCTTTATGCCGTTCCGGCATGGGCGTGGTGGTGTCGCCGCTCATTGCGCTTATGCGCGATCAGGTCGATGCGTTGAAGCAACTTGGCGTGCGCGCGGCAGCCCTGAACTCGGCTCTGGGAAACGGCGAGGCTGGACGGATTATCGAGCAAATGCGCTCCGGCGAGCTTGACTTGCTTTATGTCGCGCCGGAGCGGCTGCTTATGGACGGGACGTTGAGCCTGCTCGGTGAGTGCAAGATTTCCCTATTTGCCATCGATGAGGCTCATTGCGTTTCGCAATGGGGGCACGATTTCCGGCCTGAATACCTGAAACTGACAATCCTGCATGAACGGTTTCCGAACGTGCCGCGCATCGCCTTGACGGCCACCGCCGATGTGCCGACGCGGGGCGAGATCGTCAAAAAGCTAAAGCTGGAAGGCGGGCGCGTTTTTATCTCCAGCTTCGACCGCCCAAACATTCGCTATCACGTTATGCCAAAAGCAAAGCCGCGCGAGCAACTGTTGCGGTTTT
The DNA here is from genome assembly GCA_020720905.1 of Micavibrio aeruginosavorus. Taxonomy (GTDB): domain Bacteria; phylum Pseudomonadota; class Alphaproteobacteria; order UBA9219; family UBA9219; genus UBA8914. The sequence continues at coordinate 2,526 of DYNT01000112.1, read as the reverse complement.
TGAAGAAAGATCACGCAAAAGAATCCGGCATCGTTTACTGCCTGTCTCGCGCCCGTGTCGAGGAAATCGCCGCTTGGCTGGCACAGCAGGGTTATAATGCTTTGCCCTATCATGCAGGACTAGCGACAGATGTCCGTTCGCGTAACCAAGACAGGTTTATCAAAGACGAAGGCGTGATTATCGTGGCGACCATCGCCTTCGGCATGGGGATCGACAAACCGGACGTGCGCTTTGTCGTGCATATGGACATGCCCAAAAGCATCGAAGCCTATTATCAGGAGACGGGTCGCGCCGGACGCGATGGCCTGCCTTCGGAAGCCTTGCTGCTCTACGGGATTGAAGATGTCGCCAAGCTTCGTTCAATGATCGAGGGCGGTGAAGCCAATGAGCAGCGCAAGCAACTGGAGCGGCGCAAGCTGGATACCTTGATCGGCTATTGCGCAAGCCCTCGCTGTCGCAGGCAAGTGTTGCTGGAATACTTTGGGGAACCCCTTCACGAACCTTGTGGCAACTGCGATCTGTGTCTTCACCCCGTTCCCACTTTTGACGGCACCGTGGCCGCGCAGAAAGCCCTGTCATGCGCCTTTCGCACAGGTCAAAGATTTGGCGCGGCCCACCTGACAGATGTGCTCGTCGGCGCGGACACCGAGCGCGTTCGGCAATTCCGGCATAACCAGCTGCCGACCTATGGCGTCGGCAAAGAGTTTTCCCGCACCCAATGGCGCGACATCTTCCGGCAACTCGTTGTGCATGGCCTTTTGATTACCGATATGGAAGGTCACGGCGGCCTGCGACTTGGAGCCGACGATCTATGCCGCCCTGTTTTGCGCGGCGAAAAGAAGGTCACGATGCGCGAGGATGCAACCTTTGCGTTGCAGCGCGAGGTGAAGGGAAAGAAACTATCCTCGCCCGACGCGCCCAAAGGCAAACCGACCTTGGACAATGCCGATGACGAGCAGCTTTTCCAGCGTCTTCGCACCCTGCGCCTCACCCTCGCCAAAGCCCAAAACGTCCCGCCCTATGTCATCTTCCACGACACAACGCTGATTGCCCTCGCCAAGGCACGGCCCAAGACGCTGCAAGCCATGGCAGGCATATCAGGTCTTGGGACAGCGAAGCTGGAGCGGTATGGAAATGTCTTTCTGAAAGCAATTGTTGAACACACCTCATAGAGAGGTTAACAAGGCTCCACCTTCGGAGTCCGGCACAAGTCAAGCCAAAAATCGTACCAGTTACCCTGTTTTGTGTGAATTTCGGTGCTGCATTGTTTTGATTTCAGGTCGCGTTAACGATATAGTGGGGTTGTTCTTTTAAGAATTTTATGTGCGCGAATTATCTCGTCTGAGCATTTGTATTATCACTTTCAAGAAGCTCGGGACCGATGAGAAACTTGTGGATAACTCGTGATCGGGATTTGAACTGGTCCCAAACTGGGATTTTTTAGGGTGGGGCATAAAATGGGGCAAGTCAGATAATTTGAACCTGAATTAACGCGTAATATCAACATGGTAGCCATTCTGTCCGTATCCCTCCGCTGCTACCAATGATAACTATTTTGGCATAACAATTTCAAGATGTTATGGTTGAGAAAGCATTAAAAGGCTCGCTCAATGCACCGTCCTGTTAACCATGCCCATCCATTTATCCTGCGCGATCAAGGCCTCCGCTTTATGACGCCTTGCAAAGGCTTAACTCTTCCTCGCCTTTTTCTTGACCTGCGGGTAGCAATGGATCTCACGGTCAGGAAACGTGCCGCCGCGCACTTCCTTGGCATAGGCGGCGGCGGCCTTGCTGACCTCGCCTGCCAAATGGGCATACTGCTTCACGAACTTTGGCTTCGGCCCGCCCTCGCCCAAAAGCCCCAGCATATCCTCAGCCACCAAAATCTGCCCGTCGCAATCGGGGGAGCCTCCGATGCCGATGGTGGGAATGGCAACCGCCCGCGTAATTTTGCGCGCCAACGGCTCCTCCACCGCCTCAATCACCAGCGAGAACGCGCCCGCCGCTGCAATCGCCAGAGCATCGTCCATAATCTTTTTACGCTCCACATCCTTGCGCCCACGAGCGCCATAGCCGCCCAACACGTTGACGGATTGGGGGGTCAGGCCGACATGCCCCATCACGGGAACCCCGCGCTGCGCCAGAAAAGCAACCGTGCCTGCCATCTCTACGCCACCCTCCAGCTTCACCGCGCCGCAACCCGTTTCCTTCATGACGCGGGCGCAAGCGTCAAACGCAACCTGCGGCGATGTTTGATAAGAGCCAAAGGGCATATCGACGACGACCAAAGCCTTGGCCGAAGCGCCCACAACGGCGCGTCCCCCCACGATCACATCCTCCAGCATCACAGGTAGCGTGCTGTTATAGCCCATCTGCACCATGCCCATGGAATCGCCGACTAGCAGCATATCGACAGGCGCATCCAAAAGCCGCGCCATCCACGCGTTGTAAGCGGTCAGGCACACCAGCTTTTCGCCCCCCTTACGCGCCGTGAAGGCGGGCGCGGTCATGCGTTTAACGGTTGTT
>DYNT01000111.1 GCA_020720905.1 Micavibrio aeruginosavorus | reverse complement strand
CTCATCAAAGACAACGATGGCCGATTCTTTTTGCAAAGAGTCCATCCCCCCTCGACCCCCATTCCCATGCGCCAACCGGTACACTTTTGCTCCGCCCCGCCGGTACACTTTCATTCCGCCGTTGACAGGCCTGTGATGAGGTCAACGGTTTCTTTGCCAAGGCGCATGAATTCGGTATCAAACAATATGCGATCACGCCCCGCGCAACATCTTCTCGCTCAATAATCTGGTGCTCTGGCTCTTCAAAAACGCTGGCTTGTCACCCAAAAAGGCCATAGAATCCTTTCAGGACGACAAAAATCGCGCCATTTGCTTGGTTTGTGGCTTACTTTGAATCGCCCTGGTTGTTTTAATCATTTCTTGATCTTCTTTTTCATTCGTGCTGAAATTACGGCCTTTCTTTCTCCCTTAAAAAAGAGGCTATGATGATCAGCAACCAGAAGAACTTTTCCTTTACGTCCGAGTCCGTTGGCGAAGGCCACCCTGATAAAGTGTGCGACCGTATCTCCGACTCTATCGTCGATCTTTTCCTGAAAGAGGATCCGCATAGCCGCGTGGCCGTTGAAACGCTGGCCACCACGAACCGCATTGTTTTGGCGGGCGAAATCCGTGGCCCTGCGACCATCACGCCCAAGGAAATGGAAGCCGCCGCGCGCGAGGCTGTGCGCGAAATCGGCTATGCTCAAAAGGGCTTCCATTGGCAGTGGGCAGACGTTCAGATTTACATTCATGCGCAATCATCCGATATTGCGATGGGCGTTGACGCTGGTGATAACAAGGACGAAGGCGCGGGTGATCAAGGCATTATGTTTGGCTTTGCGTGCAATGAAACGCTCCAACTGATGCCTGCGCCGATTATGCTTTCCCACAACATTTTGCGCTTTATGTCGGAAGATCGCCATGCGGGCAAGTTGCCGCTTTTGGGTCAAGACGCGAAAAGTCAAGTCACGCTGGAATACGTGGATGGTAAGCCCGTTCGCGCTTCGCGCATCGTTGTGTCAACGCAGCATGATGAAAAGGCGGATCAAGCCGCTATTCGCGAGATGGTGCGTCCCTATGTGATGAAGGCGTTGCCAGAGGGCTGGATGTGCGACGAAGATTTCTTTTATGTCAACCCAACGGGGCGCTTTGTTATTGGCGGGCCCGATGGCGATACGGGTCTGACGGGGCGTAAGATTATCGTGGATACCTATGGCGGTTCCGCTCCTCATGGTGGCGGCGCCTTTTCGGGCAAGGATCCCACGAAAGTGGATCGCTCGGCGGCGTATATGGCGCGTTATATGGCGAAAAACGTCGTGGCAGCGGGCATTGCGGATCGTTGCACGATTGAGCTGGCCTATGCCATTGGCGTGTCGGAACCCTTGGCCGTTTACGCGACGACGGATGGCACCAACCATGTGGACGATAGCAATCTTGTTGATGTGTTGCGTGATTGCGTGAAGTTGACGCCTCGTGCGATTCGTGAGCGCCTTGGCCTTAATCGCCCCATCTATAAGAAAACATCATCCTTTGGCCACTTTGGCCGCGATCCTGAGGATGATGGCCACTTCTCGTGGGAGCGCCTTGACCTCGTTGCGGAACTTAAGCGAGCCTATAATTTGTAAGTAAAGCCTTCAGGATTCAACATTCGGCATTCAGGGGAAGCGTTTCTCCTGAATGCCGTTTTGTTATGGGATGGGACGCCATGATTGAAGAACAACAAAAATCAAAACGCCTCTTTGGTCGTCGCAAAGGCCGTCCCTTGCGGGCGGGACGCGCTTTGCTGATGGACACGCTGTTGCCGCGTGTGAGGATTATGATTTCCTCCATATCACCCTCCCCTTGCGGGAGGGTCGAAAACGCATCGCGTTTTCGGGGAGGGGTTGTCGGTGTCTCAACACAACAGAGCTTATCGGAAAGAATGCCGCCCCCTCCCCGAAAGAACTGCGTCCTTTCGACCCTCCCGCAAGGGGAGGGTGATTTAAGTCCTGCGCTTGCTCCTCGCAATGACGAGGGGCTCAATCCCTTCGCCCTGTTTGACTTTGTACCCGAAGCCGTGCGTCTTGAAATTGGCTTTGGTGGGGGCGAGCATTTGGCGGCGCAGGCGGCGGCCAATCCTTCCGTTGGTTTTATGGGATGTGAGCCTTTCATCAACGGCGTGGCGAAGTTGCTCACGCAAGTTGAGGCGCAGGATTTAAAGAACGTGCGTGTTTATCCCGATGATGCGCGGGTTCTTCTTGATGCGCTGCCGGATTCGTGCCTCGCTATGTGTTTTGTTTTGTACGCCGACCCATGGCCTAAAAACCGCCATGCTGAGCGTCGTTTTATTGGGCGTGAGAATCTGGATCGTCTTGCGCGGGTGTTGACGTCTGGTGGCCAATTGCGTTTGGCGACGGACGTGGCGGGCTTGGCGCAATGGATGCGGGAGCAAGCGAACGCGCACCCATCTTTTGTTTGCCTTTATGATGGGCCGAACGCGCCTGCTGATTGGGTTCCAACGCGCTATGAGCAAAAGGGCATCGCCGCAGGCCGCACGCCAACCTATTTGGTTTATAAACGGCGCTGACGTTTATTCCTTCCAGCCATGCAGGAAAACAAGGTCGATGGTGGCGGTGATGCCACCGCCTTGCGCGGGGTGGCGTTCTTTGTAAAGCTTCTTCGCTTTGTCAAAAACGGCGCGGCGCGTGAAAAGGCGCGAACGCTCTGGCAGCGGCGGCGCGTGGCGCACCTTCCGCAAGTCGCGCATCAGGGCATAGAGATCATCATACGCCAGCATAAGGCGTTGCGTATCCACGACGGGCAGGGTGAAGCCTGCCGTCATCAACGCACGTCCCAAACCTTGCGGATCGGGCATGGTGTAAAGGCGCGGGCTTGCGCCGCCCGTCAGAAGGCTTTCGGCTTCGATCAAACAGGCGCGCAATTCATGCAAGGACTCGCCGCCGATCACCGCGCTCAAAAACAAGCCCTCTGGCTTTAAGGCCGCGTGAATGGTGCCCAGCTCTTGTGGCCAAGTAGTCGCGGGCGTGAGGGAGAGGCAGGCGGTGATTAGATCCTGTGAGGCCGGAGCGAGGTTATCTTTTCCCTGCCATTCATGGCGTAACGGAAATGGGCGCTGAATATCGCGCAGCCGTTTTTGAAGGCTTTTGGCGGCCTTGCGATAAAGGGGGTGCGAGAGCAGCGTGTCAGACATCGGGTTCTTTGCTTTGCCAGATGTACAGCGCGGGGATCACCAACAGCGTCAGCGCCGTCGCGCTGGCAAGGCCAAAGACCAGCGAGATGGCGAGGCCTTGGAAAATCGGATCGGTGAGGATAAAGGCCGCGCCAATCATGGCCGCCGCCGCCGTCAATACAATCGGGCGTAGGCGGATCATGCCGGCTTCTAGTAAGGCTTGACGTAAGGGCATGCCCTCTGCGCGCAAATGTCGGATAAAATCGACCAAAAGGATCGAGTTTCGCACGATAATGCCCGCCAGTGCGATAAAGCCGATCATGGAGGTGGCGGTGAACGGCGCACCGAACAGGGCGTGGCCAAAAACGATGCCGATTAGCGTCAGCGGAACGGGAACCATGATGACAAGCGGAACAAGGAATGAGCGGAACAGCCCCACCACAAGCAGATAGATGCCCATGATGGCGACAATAAACGCTGCGCCCATGTCGCGGAAGGTAACGTAGGTGATCTCCCACTCGCCGTCCCATAACAGGGTTGGTTTGGATTCGTCCAAAGGCTGCCCGTGATAACGAATGACGGGGCGCTGCGCTTCATCGGGGATGATGTCCTTCAGACTGCTTTGCGCGGCCAACATGCCATAGAGCGGCGCTTCATAACGTCCCGCTAATTCAGCCGACACCATTTCGGCAAAGCGTCCATCACGGCGATAGATGGGATAGGAGGCGGCTTCCTTGCTGATGGTTACGACATCGCCAAGCTCGACATTGCGGCCTTCGCGTTTTGTGCCGCCCGCAGGAACGGGCGTGGAGAGAATCCTTTCGCCAAACCATTGGCTGCTTTTGGGCATTTGTAACGTGATAGCGATAGGGCGCGCCCCTTCGCCGCGTTGGGAATAACCAATTTGAACGCCGCCTGTTATGGCCGCTAAGGTATCATAAATAGCCTGTTCTTCGACGCCATAGTATTCAAGGTTTTCTTGATTGATCGAAAAGCGCATCCGCTCGCTTCGCTTGTCAAAGACGTTATCGATGTCCGTGATAAAATCATTGGCCTTAAACGCCTCGTGCACTTTGGCGGCCATGGCGCGGCGCGAGTCGGCATCGGAGCCGTAAATCTCAGCCAGCAAGGTTGACAGAACGGGCGGGCCTGGGGGCACTTCAACAACTTTGACAACCGTGCCTTCGGGGAAGGTCATGCTTTTCAGGCGCTCGCGCACGT
>DYNT01000110.1 GCA_020720905.1 Micavibrio aeruginosavorus | reverse complement strand
CTTTCTCCTTTGAATAGAATCTCTCTCGCCATGTCCTTACGCGTTGCCTCAGCCCCTTTTTTTCTGCGCTTGTGTCTCATCTTGGTGTTGGGGCTTTTAACGGCGTGCGGTGGGGGAAGGGGGCCAAGCCGCCCTTCTGGCACAACAGGCGGGGAAGGGGGCTATTACAAAGTCGGCAAGCCCTATCAAATCAAGGGTGATTGGTATTATCCCAAAGAAGACTACAGTTATGATGAGACGGGCATTGCCTCATGGTATGGTTCTGATTTCCATCAGCTTAAAACGGCGAATGGCGAAACCTATAATAAAAACGAGCTGACGGCAGCGCATAAGACGTTACCGATGCCCAGCCTTGCGCGGGTTACTAATTTGGAAAATGGCCGCTCCATCGTTGTGCGCGTGAATGATCGTGGCCCGTTCTCTGGCGCGCGCGTGATTGATGTTTCGCAACGCTCGGCGCAATTGTTAGCTTTTGAAAAGCAAGGCACGGCCAAGGTGCGTGTGCAAGTCTTGGCCGACGAAAGCAAAGCGATTGCCGAGGCCATGCGCACCTATGGCGGCAGTGGCGGAATGCAGGCGACGGAACAGATTGTCGCTTCGGCTCAACAGACTTTGCCAACACCACCGTCTCCGTTTGCTGCATCAAGCTCTAGCGCTTCTGTTGACGTGATGCCGCTCGATCCCTTGCCGCAGAGCCATGTTGCTTCAACGATGACCTTGGCTTCTGTGAAGCCCGTGGCCGACTATGTGCAAATGCCTGTGACAGGGAAAAACCAGATTTTTGTGCAGGCGGGCGCGTTTACGAATAGCTCTAATGCGCAAAAGCTGATGCAAAGCTTAAGAAAAGCAGGCGCGGTCAATGTTGTCGAAGCCTTGGTCAAAGGCGTCAAATACTATAGAGTCCGAGTCGGACCCCTTGATTCCGTTGCGCTGGCCGATAAAACCCTTAAAAAGGTTTTGACCTCTGGCGCTGATAATGCCCGCATTATCGTTGACTAAAAAACCATTTAAAAGGATTTTGCCAAAGATGAAGAGACGCTTGGTTCTTATTGTTTCGTTCTTTCTTTTATCTCTTTCCTGCGCCCAAGCGCAAACGGCGGTTCCTAGCCTTGCGCCTATAGAGACATTGGCCAAGCAGGCTATTGTTATGGAGGCTTTGACAGGTGAATTTCTTTTTGCCAAGGAAGCCGACGCACCGATGCCAACATCATCGATGAGCAAAGTGATGACGATCTACCTTGTCTTCGAAGCCATCAAGAACGGTAAGCTGGATTTAAACGCGATGGTGACCGTCAGTGAATCTGCGTGGAAACAACAGGGTTCGCGCATGTTCCTCAAAGTTGGTGAGCAAGTGAAGGTCGAGGATCTTGTGCGTGGCGTGATTATCCAATCAGGCAATGATGCCGCTGTGGCGCTGGCCGAAGCTGTGGCGGGCGGCGAGGGAAGCTTTGCCGAGATGATGAATGCCAAGGCTCAAACGCTTGGGATGACACACTCCCACTTCGTTAATGCGACGGGGATGCCGGATCCTCAGCACTATGCCTCAGCCAAGGATTTGGCGCTTTTGGCGCTGGCGCTGATCCGCGATTTTCCTGAGCATTATCATTATTATTCTGAGCAGGATTTCACCTATAACAACATCAAACAGGGCAATCGCAACCCTCTTTTGTACCGCAACATGGGCGTGGATGGCGTCAAAACGGGGCATACGGAAATCGCAGGGTATGGCTTGATTTCCTCGGCTTTGCGCGATGGGCGACGCATTATGACGGTCGTGAATGGCCTGAAATCGATGCAAGAACGCGCCGATGAGCCTGCCAAGCTTATCGAGTGGGCCTATCGCGAATATGGCTTGTATCATCTTATCAATGCCGAGGATAAAGTGGCAGAGGCCAAGGTTTGGCTGGGCACTTTGGCCACCGTTCCCGTCATGCCGGACAAGACAATAGCCAAAAGCCTGCCGCGCGCACTTAAAGACAGCGTGAAGGTCAGCGTTATTGTCGATGCTGAAACCACGGCTCCCATTAAAAAAGGGCAAAAGATGGGGAAGGCCACCATCACGGGAACCAATATGGAAACGCTAGAGGTTCCTTTGGTTGCAGCTAAGGATGTTTCTTCTTTAGGCTTTATTAAATCGTTGTGGCATAAAATGAAACGCAAGCTTGGCAAGGAATAAAAGCTTATGGGGCGTGGTCGTTTTATTACGCTAGAAGGCGGTGAGGGTGCTGGAAAATCCACGCAAGTCAGGTGTCTTGTGGAGCATTTGGCGCAGCATGGCATTAAAGCGTTGGCGACACGAGAGGTTGGCGGCTGCGCTGGCGCAGAAGACATTCGCCGCTTATGGCTTTCTCAACATGAAGGTTTTTGGGATCCGCTGACGGAAGTGCTTTTGATTATGGCGGCGCGGCGCGAGCATTTGACCAAAACGGTTTGGCCAGCGTTAGAGGCTGGCGTTTGGGTTATTTCCGATCGTTTTGTCGATTCAACGCGGGCTTATCAAGGCATTGGTCTTGGGCTTGGCGTGGAGCGTATTGACGCTCTTTATCATCAGATTGCAGGCGATTTTTGGCCTGATTTGACCCTTGTTTTGGACTTGCCAGTTGATGTTGGCTTGCAGCGTATGAAGGCGCGTAGCGGCGCTGCGCAGGATCGTTATGAACAGCAGGATACGGCTTTCCATGATGTTCTGCGGCAAGCTTTCTTGACGCTTGCGGCGCAAGAACCGCAGCGCATAGAGGTTATCAACGCCGCTGAGGCGCAGGCTTCGGTCACTCACCCCATAGCCGCCCGCATGGATCAATTGATTGAATCAGGCATGAAGTAAGATCAACCACCCTATGAACGGACACATTTGTTTTTTTGCCATGGACAGTCCATCCCTTTTTCGTCATCCCGCACGAAGCGTTTGACACCGTCAAACGCGCAGATGCGGGACCCAGAGGACTGGGGGCGATGCTGCGGTTTTGTAAAAAAGGAAAAAGCTTTCAACTGGGTCCCGCATCTTCGTCCCGCTGTGCGCGGGACTTCGTGCGGGATGACGAAGAGTGGGATGGGAGAAAATCCTGTCAAGGTTTTATGAGTCATTTCATAGAGCGTTTCCTATCATAAGATTTAACATAATATATCTTATGCGACAATTCTATGTTGCATTTTGAGCGATACAAAGAAAGGGTGTGGTAGGGATGAGTGAAACGATGATGACGAAAACGAGTGATGGAATCTCTCAAAAGACCAGAGGCATCGATCAGCTTCTTGACGTGATGCGCCGTTTGCGCGATCCGGAAACTGGCTGCCCATGGGATGTCAAACAAGACTTTAAATCGCTGGCGCGCTACACGCTTGAGGAAGCCTATGAAGTCGTCGAAGCCATCGAAAACGACGATCATGAGCACCTGTGTGAGGAGCTTGGCGACCTCCTTCTTCAGATCGTTTTTCAGGCTCAAATTGCGCAGGAAAGCGCCATCTTCTCCTTTGATGATGTTGCAGCAGGCGAAGCGCATAAGATGATTGAGCGCCATCCGCATGTGTTTGGCGACCGTGCTAGCGTCGCCACGGCGGCAGACGTTCTCAAGAACTGGGAGGCCGATAAGGCCGCCAAAAAGGCCGCCAAAGCCAAGGAGGAGAATAGGGCACATAGCGTTTTGGATGACGTGAACACCGCCCTGCCCGCCCTGCCCCGCGCTTTAAAGCTTCATCAGCGTGCGGCGCGGGTTGGCTTTGATTGGGACAGCCTAACGAAGGTTCTCGCCAAAATTCGTGAGGAAATTGATGAGCTGGAAGTCGAAATTCGCTCAGGCACTGATCGTGCGGCGCTAGAGATGGAACTGGGTGATGTTCTCTCCGCGACCGTTAGCCTTGCCCGTCATTTAAATGTTGATCCAGAGCGCTCCTTGCGCGAGTCCAACCGAAAGTTTGAGCGTCGCTTCCGCTTTATCGAGAACGCCTTGCGGCAATGCGGTCAAGCGCCCCAAACCGCTTCTCTTGATGAGATGGAAGCTCTGTGGCAAGAGGCAAAGAAGAGAGAGGCCTGAATCCCGTTCTTCGTCATCCCGCACGAAGTCCCGCGTAGAGCGGGACGAAGATTCGGGGCCCAGCGTGCCTTGCCGAAGCTGCGATGCAGCGTAGGCAGCAGGTTGAACGCTTTTTCCTTTTTCACAAAACCGCAAAATCGCCCCCAGTCCCCTGGATCCCGCATCTGCGCGTTTGACGCGGTCAAACGCTTCGTGCGGGATGACGAGAGGGGGGGGGCGATACTCACGCATCGCTTCGTGCAGGATGATGAGGGGGCGCGATGCTAACGCATCGCTTCGTGCAGGATGACGAGGGGAAGGTATATCCTAATCTATAAGACCCCCTAATCCTTATAAGGATTGTCACTCTTTTTCAAATC
>DYNT01000109.1 GCA_020720905.1 Micavibrio aeruginosavorus | reverse complement strand
ACGCCTACACCTGTTAATTTTTCATTAGCCCATCATGAATATTCGGCGTTTTCGCCTAAAAATGAGCCTTCCAATAACCAATTGCGCTGAACCCTTTTTAAGGTTATGATCACGCCAGTGCTTAAGAAAGCCGAACCCTTTTTCTGCGTTGGCATGTTATATAATGCCATAACATTCAACACGTTATGCGCGAGGAAGAAAACGGTGGCCAAGGCGCTCACAGGCGCCGTCACAACCCTGATTTGGGTCTTCCCAACCCCTGATGTCAGAAGGCGGCCTGTGTTTTTTGGGTAACGAATTTGCCGGAATCTGGCGCGTAAGCAGCTTTCAATAAGCTCTATCGCGACAAGCCGGTGGGAGAAATAAATGACGAAAAGAATGTTGGTGGATGCCACGCATCCCGAAGAGACTCGTGTAGCAATTGTTGAAAGTTACAGAGATAATAATCGGTTAGAGGATCTTGATTTCAGTTTAGCCAGCAAGCCCATCTTGCGAGGCAACATCTATCTGGCCAAAGTAATGCGCATTGAGCCGTCTTTACAGGCTGCTTTTGTCGAGTATGGCGGCAATCGTCACGGCTTCCTTCCTTTCAGTGAAATCCATCCCGATTATTTCCGGATTCCCATGGCGGATCGCCCTCATGATGAAGATGAGATGGAAGACGATGAGTCTATGGACGAAGAGGATCGCGACGAAAGCTCCTCTGAATCAGGTCTGAACGGGAACGATTCAGCGCCAGATGCCTCCGATGACGACGATAAAGATTACACACACGCGGCGGCTCTGACGCCACCGTCCGATAACGCTTCGGTTGAAGACGCGCCCGCTGCAGAAGAAAACGCATCACAAGCAACGCCTCAGCCTCCTGCCCCCATCAGCAGTTTAGCGCACGCCTTTGGCGATGAGGACACAAGCGTTGGCCTCATCACTGACTTTGGCAACGCTGCTGTTGGCGAGGCTGGTTTGCTCATCGAAGTCGCAATGCCAGAAGCGCCGCCCGAAAGCGTTGGGGGCGAGGTGACAGAGCGCATCGTGCGCCAGCATCGCCCGCGCTATAAGATTCAAGAAGTCCTGAAACGCGGGCAAGTCATGCTCATTCAGGTTGTGAAGGAAGAGCGCGGCAACAAAGGCGCGGCTTTGACAACCTTTTTATCGTTGGCAGGCCGCTATTGCGTTTTGATGCCCAACACGGATCATGGTGGCGGCGTATCACGCAAGATCACCAATCACCAAGATCGTCGCCGCATGAAGGAAATTCTGGATCAACTGGAAATCCCCGAAGGCATGGCCGTCATTTTGCGCACAGCAGGCATGGAGCAGGATCCGCCCGATATTCAACGCGATTTAGAATATCTGCTCTCCATGTGGGACAGCATCCGCGAACAAACCTTGGCCTCCAGCGCCCCGACGCTGATTTATGAGGAAGCTAATTTGATCAAGCGCTCAGTGCGCGATTTGTACACGCAAGACATCGCCGAGATTTTGATTGCTGGACAAGAAGGCTTTGATAAAGCGCATGAGTTTATCCGCGCCGTCATGCCCGATCAGGCCGACAAAGTGAAAGCCTATAACGATCCAACGCCTCTGTTTATCCGCTATCAAGTGGAAAATCAGATTGATATGCTGCACAACCCGATTGTCCAGCTGCGCTCTGGCGGCTATTTGGTCATCAACCCGACCGAAGCGCTTGTGTCCATCGATGTGAACTCTGGCCGCGCAACGCGTGAGCGCCATATTGAGGAAACGGCGGTTAAAACCAACCTAGAGGCTGCCGAGGAAATCGCACGGCAACTGCGCCTTCGCGATTTGGCTGGCCTTGTCGTGATCGATTTCATCGATATGGAAGATGGCCGCAACAACGCCGCCGTTGAACGCCGCATCAAAGAATCGATGAAGAACGATCGGGCGCGTTTACAAATTGGCCGCATCTCCCCCTTTGGCCTTTTAGAATTATCGCGTCAACGTCTGCGCCCCAGCTTGATGGAAATCAGCTTTGAAAAATGCCCGCACTGCTCTGGCATGGGCTACGTTCGCTCTGCTGACTCGGCGGCGCTGTCCATTCTTCGCGCTATCGAAGAAGAAGCCATCAAGCAACGCACGAACGAAATCACCGTTCAAATGCCAACCGCCGTTGCCGTTTACGTGCTCAATCATAAACGTAGCGCTCTTGGCGCGTTAGAAGAACGCTATGGCATTACCGTTGTCATTCAAAATGACGACACGATCCCACCTCCGGGTTATAAGCTGGAGCGCGCTAAGGGACGACCTGCCCCGCGCCGCAATGAGCCAGCCGTCAACGCTGATCAAGTCATTGCTAATACCGAGCGCGATATGCCCGTGTTCTCCCATGCCGACTCTTACGACGAAGCCCCTTCCTCTGATTCGCCTTCATCAACGGAAGAAAGCTCTGTCGAAGGAACGGGGCGGCGCTCTAGCCGCAGCCGTTTCCGCAAGCATGATCGCGCCGGACGCCCAAGCACAAGTCGCCGTGGCGGCAGGACAAATGACACGCCCCGCGCTTCTGTCGATGATCCGTTTGCCTCTCCCGATGTCAATGCCTCGTCCCTTGATCTTGGCGCAGATTTGCAATCATCCGGTCGTCCCTCGGCTCAAGAACAAGACAACAATGATCCCGATGGCAAAAGCCGTCGCCGTAGAGGGCGTCGTGGTGGGCGGCGTCGCAATGGCGGGAATGAGCCTCGCGAAGGCAACGAAAGAAACGAAGGCGTAGCAGCCCCCGCCGAAAACGGCCATAAAAATCGTGCTGCAACCGAGCCTCAACACGCTGCGCCGCGCCCCTATATCCCCACCAGTATTCATGAACTGGACACAACGCCACGCCCCGTCGGACAAGACTCTTCATCCTATGAAGTTGTCAATCCGTCCAACGATGGGCAGACCAAAGGTGGCTGGTGGAAACGCCTGACAGGACAGTAAGGCAGAAGGAACTGCTCACGTCCCTTTACATGGCGAGGCGAAGACCTGCGGATCATCAGTCTGCGCCGCGCCAACGCCAAAGAGGAGAAAATCTATGCCCAAACGCCTTAAAGCCATCCATCACGCTGACGATGCGCCCTTGACGGATAAGGAGCTTCGCTCGGCTCATCGTTTGCGCGATGCCGACCCTGCCCTTGTCACAGCTGTCAAGCGCAGTCGCGGTCGTCCTGCTGGACGCAGCAAGGAAACCATCCATATCAGTCTTGACGCTGATATCGTCGCAACCCTTCGTAAAAACGGCAAAGGCTGGCAAACACGCCTGAACGAAATGCTGCGCGTCGCGATGGGACTGCTTGCGTAATAACGACGAGTCAATGAAGTGACTCATTGAAAAAGAAACCAAATGAGATCCCCGCCCCCAGCCTTTGCTGGGGCAGGCTCTGCGGGGATGACGCTAAAGGTAAATGATGCCATGAAAAACATCCGTCATGCCAACGAAGGCTGGCCTCCCATTTTCTTTTTGGGTCAATTCATAAATGGATTGGCGTAATACCCGCCTTACGTCCCCGTAAACCGTGGCTCGCGGCCTTCGTTATCGGCGCGAACGGCCTCGCGGAAGTCGAAACTGCGCGAGCTTTGCCCGAAATACATATGCTCAAGACCCAAGTGAGCGTTCAAATCTTGCTCAAACGCGCGGTTTGCCAGCTTTTTGATCGCGCCATAGGCCTTAGTCGGCCCCGCGACAAGGTGATCCAACCACACCAACGCTTGCTCTTGCAAAGAGTCATCCTCAACAACTTTGTTCACAATGCGAAGGCGCTCGGCTCGTTCAGCGTTGAACTCTTCGCACAGCATCATAATTTCAACCGCACGACTGATGCCAAGCTTACGCGCAAGGAAAAAGGATACGCCGCCATCGGGGGTTAGCGCATATTCAGCAAAGCGCGTGTTAAATCGCGCACTTTTTGACGCAATAACCAGATCCGAGGCCAACATAAAACTAAACCCCGTCCCCGTCACATAGCCATCGATGACGGAGAGAACAGGTTTGTCCATCACCTGAAGCTCACGAATTGCCGAGTGATAGGGAAGGATCAGCTGGTTCGCTTTATCCAAGGCATCATTCATATTCAACCGATAAAAACTCATATCAAGGCCGTCCATGTAATTACCGCCAGCCCCGCGCAGCATCACAGCGCGAACGCTGTGATCCGTTGTCGCATTTTTTAAAATCGTAAAAAGCTGCTGCGCCATATCCATGGTCAGCGCATTAGCGTGATCGGGACGATTAAATGTTACAATAAGAGCCTGCCCGCGCCGCTCGCTTAAAACTTCGTTCAAAGCCATAAGATTCTCCTCAACAGTGTGTAAAGCTCAGTCTGCCTCGCTTAGAGGTACATTTCAAGCCATCTTGCAACAAAAGGCCGCAACCCTCAGGGCAAAATCAGAAATTATTAATGCAAATATAACGAAGATGTGAGTCAAAGAG
>DYNT01000108.1 GCA_020720905.1 Micavibrio aeruginosavorus | reverse complement strand
TTTCTGCTGCTTGGCGGAGAAAAACTTTTCGGGTTTTCAAGCGGACGGACTATAAATAAAAAGCAATTTTTGGTTGTTGTGGCCGTGTTTTGGTTAAAATTTAAGGATTTAAAGGGTATAAGTCCCCCTAACACATTTTCTTACAGGATAGGTCACGATGCAGCATGAAGTAACCGAGATGGATTCTGGTTTGCCTTATCGCAACAGTGTGGGGCTTTGTATTTTTAATGCGGAGGGTCTTGTTCTGTGCGCTGAGCGGCGCGACAGGCGCGGCGCGTGGCAAATGCCGCAAGGCGGCATTCAAAAGGGAGAGGATCCCGCATTGGCCGTGTTCCGTGAGATGAAGGAAGAGGTTGGAACGGATCATGCCGCTATCATTGCTCGCCATCCGGATCGGTTAAGGTATGATTTTCCAGATGCCTTGCAGTACAAAAATGGCGTGTTTCATGGAAAATATCGCGGGCAAGAACAAATCTGGTTCGCGCTGCTTTATCATGGTCAAGACGCCGATATTCATCTAACCAACGACTATGAAGCTGAAGCGCCAGAGTTCATTGCGTGGCGCTGGGTTGAACTGATTCAGGTACCGTCACTGATCGTCGATTTCAAGCGTCCGGTTTATGAGCGCGTGGTCGAGGCGTTTTCTCCCTTTGCGCAACGTCTTGCTCAGGGACAGGACGTGCCACCTTTATAAGGCGCTTTACAGAAGGGGATTGAGCGTACGCTCTAAGGCACGTAGGCGGGCGGTGGTTTCTTCGTCAAAGCCGTCCTCCAGCCTTTCGGGATGATAGCGGCGTAGAAAGGCTTTTTGTGCGGCCTCCAGCGTGCCGGGGGTGCGCACCTCATAGCCAAGCTCTCCCAACATCATCGCGATTTCATCCGGCAAGGCTGGACGGCGATCTTCTGGCGTAGGGATGGGCCACAGGCCAAGCCCGCTTTCGGCCAGTTCTTGCCATGGAAACAATTCACCCGGATCTTCTTTGCGCGTTGGCGCAATATCGCTGTGCCCTAGCAAAGCGGAAGGCGGCAAGCTGTAGCGTGCCATGATGTCGTGCAATAATGTTTTCAGGCTATCAATTTGCGCTTTAGGAAAGGGCTTGTAGCCAAAGGCATGTCCTAGATTGACCAGCTCGATCCCAAGAGACTGGCTGTTGATATCGCGTTTGCCTAACCAATAGCTGTGCCCTGCGTGCCATGCGCGGTGTTCTTCCTTGACCATTTGAGTGACGCTGCCCTCTTCGTCAATCATGTAGTGGCAGCTCACCTCGCTGTGAGGATCGCGCAGCCGGTTTAAGGCTTCGGCAGCCGTCGGCATGCCCGTATAGTGAAGGACGACATAGGCTAAAAGTGTTTCTTCTGCGCGCTCATTATGGTTGGGGGAAGGCACATATTTCATTTGATACCCCTCATTTTACATATTTCGCTATAGGCGGCATTGATCCGTTTTATTTTTTCCGTGGCCTCAGCCACGCGGCTGGTGGGCAGTCCTGCCGCCAGCAGTTTATCAGGATGGTATTTGCGCACAAGGGCGCGATAGGTTTTTTTGATGACCTCTGGTGTCGCTGTCGTTGGAAGGCTTAACACGTCATAGGCTGAATCTTTTTTTGGCGGCGGTTCGGCGCTGGTTAAAGAGATTGCAGCGCGTGCGGCAATGCGCGTAAAGGTCTGTTCATCAAAGCCAAAAAGGACAGCCACGCGGCGCAGGAAGAGAATTTCCGTTCGTGCCAAACGCGTGCTATCGGCGCGGGCAATAAGAAAAAGGCCGAACAGGACTTCTTCAAGGACGGAGGGATACCGCGCAAAGAGTTGAGCCAAACGCGCTGCATACGGTTCATAACCGTCAGAGGTTGCGCGGGCATTGTTAAACATGTGGCCGACTTCATCCAGTTGCTCTTCCGATGTATGAAAGGCTTGGCGAAAGGCTAAAATCTCTTCCCGCGTGACGGGGCCGTCAATTTTGGCCAGCTTGGCACCCAGAACGATGACGCTGACCGAGAAGAGGGAGCGTTGGTTATCGCTTACGTTAAGTCCCCGAAAAAAGTCCTTTTCGGCAGAGGCTGCCGTCTTGCGGGAAGCGTTATAGCTGCCACGGCTATCGTGTAAATGACCTAGGAGAAGGCCTATTATAGCGCCCACAGGGCCGCCTTGCGTGAAGCCTAAAACAACCCCGACAAATTTTCCTACGAATCGCGACATAGACCCTGTTATAGTCTGTTATGCTTTCCTTTTCTTCAAGAATAGTTGATACTGCGTTGATGCCAAACACAAATGAAAAAAACGCCCAAAAAGAAAGACTAACGGCTTTGTTGGTCGCAAAAAAAATGCGCCCGACGCGGCAGCGGTTGGCGTTGGCGTCTTTTTTATTTGATGGTAAGCCCAAGCATGTGACGGCGGAACAGGTGATGGCGGCGGCGCAAAAGCAAAAAGCCTCTGTTTCCTTGGCCACCGTGTATAACAGTTTGCATCAATTTACGCAGGTGGGGTTGTTGCGCGAAGTCCTGATTGATCGGGCAAGGCGCTATTTTGATACAACCATCGTGGATCACCATCACTTCTTTGATGAAGTTTCGGGGGAGTTGTGGGACATTCCGTCCGGTGTTCTGCGGATTGAAGGCTTGCCCCCGCCCCCCGCTGGCCGGAAGGTTGATGGGATCGGCGTGGTCGTTCGTTTAGGGAGGGCGTGAACGCCTATCGTCATGCCTGATTTTATGACATTAGCCCTAGAAGAAGCCGCCGCCGCCGCCGCGCGGGGGGAGGTTCCCGTTGGCGCGGTCTTGGTCAATAGCAAGGGCGAGATTTTGGCTCAAAATGGCAACAGAACGGAAGAATGGGCGGATCCCACGGCGCATGCGGAGGTTTTGGCGATCCGCGCAGGCGCGGCACGGCGCGGCTCCCCAAGGCTGCCCGATTGCGATTTGTATGTCACGCTAGAGCCTTGCGCCATGTGCGCGGCAGCGATCAGCTTGGCGCGGCTCCGGCGGGTTGTTTTCGGCGCCTATGATCCCAAGGGCGGCGGGATCGAACATGGGGGGCGCTTTTTCCAGCAGCCTACCTGCCACCATGCCCCCGAAGTCATCGGCGGGGTTGAGGAAACCAAGGCGGCTGCGCTTTTAAAGGCGTTCTTTAAGGAAAAACGCTGATTTTAGGGCGTGCCAAGTAAAAAGTGTTGTGATAGCTTGCCTTCTGTTGAACCGTGGAGTTCGTGCATGATCGACGTTCTTAAACATATTGATTTTAAAAAACTGGATCTGTGGAAATGGTTTGCCAAATATGGCGATCCATATCCTTTTGTGCGCCCGTTTTTATTTATGATGGATCCGGAAGACGCTCATAACCTGACCATGAAGGTTTTGGGCTATGGCCTTGGCCCGCAGTTCTTTGGCGAGGATGATCCGGTTCTCACAACAAAGGTTTTCGGCATCGATTTTCCCAATCCCATCACGCTTGCGGCAGGTCTTGATAAACAGGCGACGCGCATGGATGAGTTTATGGGCTTTGGGTTTGGCGCGATCGAAATTGGCACCGTGACGCCAAAGCCTCAGGACGGCAATCCTCGCCCCCGCATGTTTCGCATTGCGCAGGCCAAGGCGCTGATCAATCGCTTTGGCTTTAACAGCGTCGGCGTTGAGGTGTTTGTTGAAAGGCTGAAAGCGTGGCGCGAGAAGACGGAGAGAACGCATAACCCTATCGGCGTCAATATCGGCAAGAATAAAGAAACAACGGATGATGTTGCGGATTATCTGACGGGGCTTGAAAAAGTCGCGCCGTACGCCGATTTTGTCGTCGTGAATATCTCCTCGCCCAACACGCCTGGTCTTCGCGATCTGCAAGGGCGTGAGCGCATGGCGACGCTTTTGGGCAAGATCACAGCGTTGCGCGATAAAATCGCGCCGTCGCTTCCTGTGCTGGTCAAGGTCGCTCCTGATTTAACCGAGGAGCAGCAAGCCGACATCGGCGCTGTGGTGCTGGAGGCAAAAATACAGGCGCTGATTATCAGCAACACAACACTCGCACGACCCAGCACGATCCCTGACGATATTGCCCGTGAGGCGGGCGGCCTGTCGGGGCCGCCGTTGTTCGAGCCTTCAACGCGCCTTCTTACGACGCTATACAAAATGACGGAAGGCAAGGTTCCGTTGATCGCCTCGGGCGGCGTGTCAAATGGGCAAGAAGCGTATAAGAAAATACGCGCAGGCGCATCGATGGTGCAGGTCTATACCGCGTTGGTTTTTGAAGGGCCGCTTGTTATTCAAAAAATGAAGCATGATCTGGCGCGTTATTTGCGCCGCGATGGCTATGCCTGCGTTGCCGACGCCGTCGGCGCGGATCATCGCTAAGAACGCGGGATCAAAAACCCCCCTCATCTCGCAAACCCCTCTCGTCATCCCGCACAGCGGATGGCGCGATAGCGCCAGACGCGTGATGCGGGACCC
>DYNT01000107.1 GCA_020720905.1 Micavibrio aeruginosavorus | reverse complement strand
GACACAAAAGGATAGAGTCATTCTTCATGAACTTACTTTCGTTCTCATTAATACTTAAACCACTTCAAGAGTTGGCGTTGCTTTATCCGCAAGGACGCTGGCGTCCCCTCCCCCTCGCGGGGCTTGACGCCGAATGGCGTCAAGGCCTCTTGGCTGGATAGGGTGACGCGCTCAAAGCGCCGATGCCAGGGATTGTCGCCACACGGCGGCTTGCCTCACTCGTTTTGTGCCACGCGAGAATCTCTTTTTCCAAAGAAGCTATGTCTTTCTTCATGGTCTCGTATTGGCAAGCCAGTATTTGCAGGGCTTTTTGCGCCAAAGGAAGAAGCGCGGCATCGGCTTTGTTCACATAGCTGATGGCCTCGCGCACGCCCGCTTCGCCCACAGGAAAAACAAAGCCGAACTCGGCCAAATGCCCGCGCAGCGCATTGCGCAACCGCACGCGCTCGCGGATCAGCAAATCGCCGCCGCATCAACCGCGTCGTTCTTGCCGCGCCGCACATATGGCTTAACGTAAGATGGCGGAATCAGTTTTACCTCGTGCCCCAATTGGCGCAGTTCCCGCCCCCAATAATGCGCCGTTGCGCATGCCTCAACACCAACAAGACAAGGCGGCAGCTTGGCAAAATAATCCAGCATTTTCCCTTGGGTCAGTTTTCTTTGCTCGACACCCTGTTCGGTTTTATCGATGCCGTGAACCTGAAAAACATTTTTGGCCAAATCTAGCCCGATTGTGCTACACTCTTTTATGGACGGTTTCTCCTTTCTAGGGTTAGAACTTCTTCCCTATGGTACATCTTTGATACCGTTCGGGTGAAGCTGTCCACCCCATCATTCCCTCGCCCTCGTCCCGCCGCCCTTGCGGCGGGCGAAGAGAGGGGGGGAGGGGAGCCCATTTGGTTTCTTTTAAATTTGCCAACTCTTGAACTGTTTTGGGTATAAGAAACCATAACCCCATAGAAAGCAGAGTGGTCACACCATGGCAACGCCTGAAAAAAACAATCCTGACACAACCGTTTCCGCCCAAAAGGCCTTTGGTCTTGAAACGGATTGGCAGATTCCTGCTTTTTCAAAAACCGATGAGCATGTCCCCGCCATCGATCCAGCCTATCGCTTTGACCCCGATACAACCATGGCGATTCTGGCGGGCTTTGCCTTCAACCGCCGCGTGATGATCCAAGGCTATCACGGTACGGGCAAGTCAACGCATATCGAACAGGTTGCGGCGCGCCTCAACTGGCCTTGCGTGCGCATCAATTTAGACAGCCACGTCAGCCGTATTGATTTGATCGGCAAGGATGCCATTGCTCTGCGCGATGGCAAGCAAGTCACCGAGTTTCGCGAAGGCCTTTTGCCGTGGGCGCTACAAAATCCTGCAGCTTTAGTGTTTGACGAATACGATGCGGGGCGACCCGACGTGATGTTTGTGATCCAACGCGTTTTGGAAGCCGATGGCAAGCTGACGCTCCTTGATCAAAACCGCGTGCTACATCCCCATCCCGCCTTCCGCTTGTTCGCGACGGCCAACACGGTCGGCCTTGGCGACACGACGGGGCTTTATCACGGCACGCAACAAATCAACCAAGGCCAGATGGATCGCTGGAATATCGTGGCGACGCTCAACTACCTCCCCGAAGAGGAAGAGATTGCGATTGTGCAGGCCAAGTCTCCCGCCTTTGCTGGCGCTGAAAAGAAAAAAGAAGTTGCCGCAATGGTGGCGCTGGCCAATCTGACGCGTCAAAGCTTTATGAACGGCGATATCGCCACGGTCATGTCGCCGCGCACGGTCATCACATGGGCCGAAAATTGCGTGATTTTCAAAGATACGGCCACAGCCTTTCGCCTCAGTTTCCTTAACAAATGCGACGAGGCCGAACGCGCCGCGATTGCCGAGTTTTATCAGCGTTGCATGAATAAGGAGCTGACGTTTTCCACTCGCCATGAGGTTCGGGATTAGATTTCTTCTAAAAACGGTTTAAGCATGGGTTTTTAAATCATCCTTCCCTTGCGAGAGGGTCGAAAAATACGTCTCCGTAAGGAGATGTATTTTTCGGGGAGAGGTTCTCTACTCTCCCGCTTTATGACCCCTCCCCGAAATTTCCGATCCCTTCGGTCTCGGAAATTTCGACCCTCCCGCAAGGGGAGTGTGATTTTTATTTGTTGTCTGCACCAACACTTCTTTCACGAGAAGCCGTGGCGTATAAAAAAGAGAAAAAGAACAAAACGAATGAAAGTAACGATGCCTTGACAACGTCCGATCCTCAAACAGCCCTTCACTTTAAACGCGCCACGGCGACCGCGCTTAAAGCCATCGGCCATTGCGCAGAGATCGAGGTCGCCTTTGTGCAAGGGTGTGATGGCCTTGAAGGTGACCGCGTCAAAATCCAAGAACCACCCGCCGCCTTAAGCGAAGCGGACAGGACGTTAGTGCGCGGCGCGGCCGATGCCGCCGCCGTTCGGCTGCGTTATCACGATCCTTTTTTAACAATAAGCGCCCGTCTGTCTCCGCAAGCTGCCAACGCTGCCGCCGCACTAGAGCAAGCGCGTTGCGAGGCGTTAGGCACGCGCCACATGGCAGGGATTGGCAGCAATATCGGCGCGTATCTGGCCTCACAGTGCCAGCAGAAAGAGTTGCACGCCGTCCAGTCAACAGCCGATGCGCCGCTGCCAGAGGTCTTGCATTTATTGGCGCATGAGGCGCTTTCCGGCCAGCCCATCCCGCCGCTCGCGCAAAAAGCCATCAAGCTTTGGAAGCCTCTGTTGGAAACGCGCCTTGAGCCGCACTGGCCGCGCCTTCGCGCTACGCTGCACGATCAAAAGGCTTTTGCGAGCGCAGTGGGCGCGTTGTTGCAGTCTTTGGATCTCATCGAAAAAGAAACCGCGAACGCCGCGCCCGATAATCCCACAGAAAACCCAGCGCCGCCACAAGAAGTAGAGCCGCCGCCGCAAAAAGAAGAAGCGCAGGAGGAAAAACAAGCCACCGTGGCGCAAGGCGAAGAACAAGGGGAAGCCGAAGCCGACCAAACGGCTTTGCAAGCCGAGGCGACAGGTGAAGAAGAAAACGTCGAGGAAGAAGGCAGCGCCCCACCCTCCACGTCAGACGATCCAACCCAAGGCCCCGTCACGACGTACCGCGTTTTTACAACAGCCTTTGACGAAACGGTAGAGGCGCAGGCTCTGTGCTCGCCCGCCGAATTGCAGCGCCTTCGCCGCCTGCTGGATTATCAGGTGCGGCACGCCCAAAATTTGATCATCCGCCTTGCCCACAAGTTGCAGCGCCGCTTGATGGCGCAGCAGGTTCGCGCATGGGATTTCGATCTTGAAGAAGGCGTTTTGGATGCGGGACGTCTTGCGCGGGTCGTGGCCAACCCGACGTTGCCGCTGTCCTTTAAGATGGAAAAGGAAACCCCCTTTCGCGACACCATCGTCACGATCTTGATCGACAATTCCGGCTCTATGCGGGGACGCCCCATCACACTAGCCGCCACCAGCGCCGATATTCTGGCAAGAACCTTAGAACGCTGCGGCGTCAAGACCGAGATTCTGGGCTTCACCACGCGCAGTTGGAAAGGCGGGCGCGCGCGTGAAGCGTGGTTGGAAGCGGGCAAGTCGCCGCAACCTGGGCGGCTCAATGAACTACGCCACATCATCTATAAAAAAGCGGATACCCCGTGGCGGCGGTCGCGGGTCAACCTTGGCCTGATGCTGCGCGAAGGCTTGCTGAAAGAAAATATCGATGGCGAGGCGTTGCTGTGGGCGCATCATCGCCTTCGCGCAAGACCTGAAACCCGCCGTATTTTGATGGTGATTTCGGATGGCGCGCCCGTGGACGATTCCACGTTGGCCATCAACCCAAGCAACTATCTTGATGTGCACCTAAGAGCCGCGATTGAATGGATCGAAACGCGCTCCCCCATCCAACTGGTCGCGATTGGCATCGGCCACGACGTGACGCGCTATTACCGCCGCGCCGTCACGATTTCCGATGTGGATCAACTGGGTGGCACAATGACCGAACAACTCGCCGCGTTGTTTGATTAAGGTGTCGAGTCGCTTAAATACTGGCGTTCGTATTCATCAGGGGTCAGCTTAACAATTTTTCCTTCTTGCCAAACAACAAGAAGCGTTCCAGCGTCACGAGCGTTTTTAACAGCAAGATGCCGACTGGCCAACACACCTTGAAGCATGCGCTTGTGTAAATCACATAATTCTACCTTAGCCATGGTCGCCCACCTTATCCGTTACCATCATACGCCCCCAAAGATCCTCTTGAAGAACACATAAAGGCCCTTCTTTTTCGGTCTTTGTCGCAATAATGCGCGTTTCAATATCCTCAAACCGCTCCTCGGCATTATTCAAAATAAACGCCGTATCGACAAGAGGTAGATAAATCTCAATTATTAATCCGACCATAAGTTGGTTCACAAAAAAACAAACAATCCCGTTGTCATC
>DYNT01000106.1 GCA_020720905.1 Micavibrio aeruginosavorus | reverse complement strand
GGAAGGATTATTGCAACGCTAGGATAACACCCAAGATGGTGATTTCGACGATTTCCTGTAAGGATCCAATAAGGGGTCCATTATAACCGCGCAAATGATTTGCCCCCAGAAGTGTGATCAGTAGCCCCGCACCTGTCCCAAAAGCCAGCGCATAGGCGGCATAAGAGCCCAAAACGGCAAAGGTGATCAGTCCGCCCAGAGCCAGCGCCAGCAACATGCGCAAGGCGGGTGGCTGTTGGAAATAATCCGCAACGGGATCAGCCGGAATAGGGCGAAGCCATGAGGCCATCACGACCATCATCGCCCGTGACCAGCAGGCCGAGGTGATGAGAGCCTGAAAGACAACATCGTTATCGCTGAGAGAAGCGATAGCGCCGATTTTCATAATGATCACAAGAATGACGGCAAGGGTTCCATATTGAACCGACCGCTCTTCTTTAAGCCAGCCAACGCCTTGTTCTTTATCAAAGGTGAGGCCATATTGATTGGTCATGCTGGCGAATTCTTCCTCATGCAAGGCGCGAGTGACCCACAACATACTAATGACGGCAAAGGCCGAGGTGATAATGCCAGGAAGGCCTATTTGCGTCATGATCCAATCAACGCTGGCTCCAAAAACACCGATGGCCGCCCCGACAAGAGGAAACCATACCATCGATTTACGGATAAAACGCGGCCTTGGGGATTCTTTCAAACGCAGGTTGAGGCGTGTCAAATAATTGATGGCGATGACAATTTCCATCCACAGCGTTTCCGCCGAAGGGGCATGCATGGTAATGACGGGCGGTGATTTCAACGGCGTCCCCATAGGCGCAGATGATACGTCAGCCGTTTCGGGCGATGGCTGCGCCTCTGGCGAATCGGGCGGCGTGGGGAGATGCGGATCAGTCATGCTTCTATGTTATAACGGATTATAGTAAAAACGCAATCAGGATTGAGCCTGTGTTTTTGTTTTTATTGAAAGAGACGCCCCCTTGATGCGAGGCCAAAAATAAGGGCAAAGGTTAACAACGATTCCCTTGCTTCCCAAGCCATAGGGTGCGAAAAAGGAGCTGTTTTCTTATGGGCTTTTGATGCCCTTTTTTATCGTGGGTTGAAACATCAATGTTTTCTAATTTGTTAGGGTTGCTCTCCGCCGACATGGGCATCGATCTTGGCACGGCCAACACGCTGGTTTATGTCAAAGGCCGTGGAATCGTTTTGAACGAGCCGTCTGTTGTCGCCATCGCGACTTCTCGTGGCAAGCGGCAAGTGCTGGCTGTTGGCGATGAGGCCAAGTTGATGCTGGGGCGCACACCCGGCAACATCCAAGCCATTCGCCCGCTTCGTGATGGCGTGATCGCGGATTTTGAAGTCGCGGAAGAAATGATCAAGCACTTTATTCGCAAAGTGCATAATCGCCGCAGCTTTGCTAACCCGCAGATTATCATTTGCGTGCCGTCGGGATCGACAGCGGTAGAGCGTCGTGCCATTCAAGAGTCGGCGGAGTCCGCAGGTGCAAGGCGCGTGTTTTTGATCGAAGAGCCTATGGCTGCCGCGATTGGGGCGGGCTTGCCCGTTACGGAACCCACGGGCTCCATGGTGGTGGATATTGGCGGCGGCACAACGGAAGTCGCGGTGTTATCGCTGGGCGGCATTGTCTATTCGCGCTCGGTGCGTGTGGGCGGCGATAAACTGGACGAGGCGATCATCAACTATATCCGCCGCTATCACAATCTGCTGATTGGCGAGAGCACGGCGGAGCGCATCAAGAAAGAAATCGGCTCCGCTTCACCTCCCGAAGATGGCGAAGGACGCGTGTCGGAAATCAAAGGCCGCGATTTGATGTACGGCGTGCCCAAGGAAATCGTGATCACGGAACGGCAAATTGCCGAAAGCCTGTCTGAGCCTGTCAGCGCGATTTTGGAAGCTGTGAAGGTCGCTTTGGAAAATACCGCGCCAGAGCTTGCTGCTGACATCGTGGACAAGGGCATTGTGCTGACGGGTGGCGGTGCTTTGCTGCGCAATCTTGATCTTGTTTTGCGTCATGCAACGGGGCTGCCCGTTTCGGTGGCAGAGGATCCTTTGTCCTGCGTTGCGCTTGGCACAGGCCGCGCCTTAGAAGAGATGCACGTCTTGAAAAACTTGCTGGTTGGCGGGTATTAAACGTAAGCCGTTCTATTTCTGCTGTCGGACTCTTTTTTTTCTTAACGAAAGGGGTATCCTATGCGTCTTATCACAGGACTTTTAACGCTGCCGATTTTTATCGCGGTGGTTATCTTTATCCTGCAAAACCGGATGCAGGTGACGATCAGCTTTTGGCCCTTGGATGCCGAGGCGACGATGCCCGTCTCCGTCCTTTCGCTCGGCCTTTTAATCGTTGGCTTTGTGATGGGCAGCGTGATGACGGGCGCAGCCGTTTTTCGATCAAGCTGGCAGGCGCGGCGCTTGCGCGGCGAGGTTGCCAAGCTGCAAGCGCAGCTCAAAGAAAAAGACAACGCGCCTCTTCCTTGCGAACCGACAATTCTTTATAAAGGTCGTTATCAAACTGTCTCAACCCTTGAAAAACAAGCGCCCCGTTCATGGTGGTCGCGTCTTTGGAGGAAAGGATAATATCATGATGAACCCCGTTTTTTGCGCCATTGACACTTCGGATCCCGTTAAGGCTCTCGCTCTTGCTACGCAGCTAAAGGGCAAAGTCGGCGGGCTGAAGGTTGGCCTTGAATATATGATGGCCAACGGTCCGCAGGGCTATGCCCAATTCGCGGCGCTAGGGTTGCCATTGTTCGTCGATGTGAAGTTGCACGATATTCCTAATACGGTGGCGGGCGCGGTGACCTCGCTGTTGCCGTTGCAAGCCGACTTTATCACGATCCACACAGGCGGCGGCGCGGGCATGATGCGTGCGGCGGCGCAGGCGGCAGCGAAGGCGACAGGCAAGCGTCCCAAGCTTTTAGGCGTGACGGTGCTCACCAGCATGGATGCGGATGATCTGAAAGCCGTGGGGCAAGACGCCGACACGGCGGCGCAGGTGGAGCGTCTAGCTCTTCTGGCCAAGGAAAGCGGGCTTGATGGCATCGTGTGTTCTCCGGCAGAAGTCGTGCGGCTTCGCGCTTTGTGCGGGCCTGATTTCATCTTGATGGTTCCGGGTATTCGCCCCATCTGGGCGGCGGCGAACGATCAAAAGCGCATCATGACCCCGCGTGAGGCTGTCATGGCGGGCGCTAGCTATCTTGTCATTGGAAGACCCATAACAGGCGCGGCGTGTCCTGCCGAGGCCGCGCAAAGGATAACGGATGAAATCTTTGCCTCGTGTTGTGATGACAAAAAAAGCTCCTGCGGTTGCATCTGTTGCGGCTAAAATATGCGGCCTGTCGGATGAGATTGCTCTCCGCGCAGCGATAGAAGGCGGCGCGGCCTATCTTGGCTTTGTCTTTGTGCCGGACTCTGGGCGCGCCGTTACGGTTGATCAAACGCTGGCGCTTTTGCGCGCTTTGCCGCAACCAACCTTGTGCCGGTTTGGCGCTTGCGATAACGGGAATGGGCTTGTCCTTGTCGCGCTCTTGCGTGATCCCACGGATGAGCAGGTGCAGGATGTCTTGCGCCTAAAGCCCCTTCTTGGACTTATTCAATTGCATGGGAGTGAGACGCCGCAGCGCGTGGCCGCGATCCGTAAGATGGCGAGCGTGCCCGTGATGAAGGCGATGGCCGTGGCGGATAAGAGTGATTTAGTCGCTGTTTCAGCCTATGAAAAAGTGTCCGATAGGCTGCTGTTTGATACCAAAATCGGCACAAAATCGGGCGGTTTGGGGCACTGTTTTGACTGGTCGCTCCTGAAAGGCCTTCAACTCAAAAAGCCGTGGATGCTGGCGGGCGGCTTGACACCCGAAAACGTGCGCGAAGCGATCAGCGTAACAGGCGCAACAATCGTGGACGTGTCATCAGGCGTTGAAACGCGGGCAAAAAAAGATCCGGATAAAATCCGGATCTTTTTACAAACAGTTTTTAAGGGGGCCTAATTAAAATTCAGGCCCATAAAAAAATCCACCTTTCCTGACTGTAGATGGAGTCAACCTCTTTTTGTTAAAGGGGGTCTTTGGAACAATCCCATAGTGCTTTAGAACTTTATCGCGGATAGCAATAACTCGAGATTGAACCATCCCCAAAGAAGATCGTGGACCAAGCTTAGGTGTTCCCCTGCTTTGAATTTGTGTTGAGCCATTTTCCTGTGCAGCCTTCGTGTAGGCCTGTATAATACCCTTTGTCATATGACGTACCAAAAACTTTACCGTTTTTTCGTCCGTGCCTTTTTTAAGGTTGTTTACAGGAATTCTCTCAAAGTGCTCCAATGCTAATGTTGGGTTTCTTTGACTCAAAGTCTGAATCTCTAATAAGAGGCTGCTAAGTGTCGTCATGATGCTTTCCCTTTGTAATTTGCCTGCGTTTCTGTTTGTTGAAACACTCGAGGGTCAGCCTAAAACAGCCAAGCGGCGATGATCAATCATAAAAATTACTT
>DYNT01000105.1 GCA_020720905.1 Micavibrio aeruginosavorus | reverse complement strand
TATTGTTCCTTTGCCGCAGCGACCGGCGCGAAGGCCTTCTCTTGTTGTTTCAGCTCACGCTTCACTCTCTTCGCTGCCAAAGGCTGGTTGCAGATCACGCGCCCCATGGAGGACGCGAACGACATCTATCCCATCAGGAACGGGCAGGAAATAGAGGACATAGCGCCCTACAGGAAAGCTCCTCATATTTTCTCCCAATTCGTCACGAGTTCGCCCGATGCTTGGTTTTTTAGCCAAAAGAGCCAATTTTTTGCCGATGGTATCAATAAAGGCATCCGTGCGGCTTTCGCTATCCTCTGCGATATAATCCCAAATTTCAGCAAGGTCAGCCTCGGCACGGGGACGTTTGAAAATGGCCGCCATTTAGACCTCACGCTTAGTGGTCTGTCGTGTTTTCCGTCGCGCTCTCCCTTTGCGTTTTATCTCTTCGGCGTTCCACACTGTGGTTTTGCCGCTGTTCAGGCCTTCATGAATATCTTGGCGCAACTGTTCGAGCTTGATAGCCCTCATACGATCTTGTTGTTCCATGAGGCGCAAGGCCTCTCTTACAACTTCGCTTGCGGAGTTATAGAGTCCGGAGGACACCTTTTGCTTAACCAAAGATTCGAGTTGGGGTGTTAAATTGACATTTATGGGCATGACTTTCTCCTTTTTATTATTTTAGCGAAATTGTCAAAGATTGTCAAACATTGACATTGTCTCAGCTCTTGGTGTTAGCCCTTCTTTTTTGCCTCCCGCACAGGCGCGAAGGAAGCGCGATGCCAGAGCGTGATGCCGTGGGATTGCAGGGCGGCGAGGTGAAGGGCGGTGCCATAGCCTGCATTGTGCTCCCAGCCATAGGCGGGATGCTCCAGTGCCAGTTCGCGCATCATCCGATCCCGCGTCACCTTGGCGATGATGGAGGCCGCCGCGATAGACAGGCTCTTGCTATCGCCCTTCACGATGGTGCTGGCGGGGCAGGGCAGGTCTTTGGGCAGTTTGTTGCCATCGATCAGCGCATGGTCGGGCGTTACTGATAGGCCGCGCACCGCCCGCGTCATGGCCAGAAGCGAGGCATGCAGGATGTTGAGGCTATCGATCTCCTCCACGCTGCCTTCCGCCACGGCATAGGTGCAAAGGCTGGTCAGCGCAGGGAACAGCGCCTCGCGCTGCCGATCGGACAGTTTCTTGCTGTCGTTGATCTTGCACGCGATAGCGGGCGGCAAGCCTTCACGCGGCAAAATCGCCGCCGCCGCCACAACGGGGCCAGCCAAAGGCCCACGCCCCACTTCATCCACGCCGCAGATGATTTTGCCAATGGATAGGCCATGCAGTGTTTCGTGCGTTAGGTCGGGCATAGGGTATAGCTTTCCGTGTTTGGCACATACCTTGCAACGTGAGAGCAAGGCAAGAGGCAGGGCAAGAGGCAAGGCAACAAGTGAGAATCGCACTCTGATGGAAAATGTAAGCGGAATCAATACGGCAGTCCAGAACACAACCGCTTTGCAAGGCGGCAAAGCCCGCGTTGTGGCCGCGATTAAGGCTGCCAGCGTCAAGTCGGGGGTCGATTTTGCCTATCTGATGAACAAGGCCTCGCAGGAGAGCGATCTGAACCCCACGGCCAAGGCGGGGAGCAGCTCGGCCACCGGTCTCTATCAGTTTATCGATCAGACGTGGCTGAAGACGATCAA
This sequence comes from Micavibrio aeruginosavorus, assembly GCA_020720905.1. Lineage (GTDB taxonomy): Bacteria > Pseudomonadota > Alphaproteobacteria > UBA9219 > UBA9219 > UBA8914. Next base: position 2,833 of record DYNT01000105.1, on the reverse strand, counting down.
GGCCAGCGGCGAGAAGTACGGCATGGGAGACAGTGCCGCGAAAATTACCGTTGGCGCGGACGGCGTGGCGCGGGTGGCGAATGCCGCCGATAAAAAGGCGATCCTCGCGCTGCGCACTAATCCCGAAGTCGCCGCGACCATGGCGGCAGAGCTTGCCAAGATCAACAAAGAGGCGCTTGAAAAAAAGGTTGGCGGCACGATTGGCTCTACCGAGATGTATATGGCGCATTTCTTGGGCAGTGGCGGGGCGAGCACGTTTTTGAATGCCATGAAGGACAATCCGAACGCGGCGGCGGCCGATTTACTCCCCCAAGCGGCGGCCGCGAATAAGTCGGTGTTCTATGATGGTAAGACGGGGCGAGAAAAAACAGTGTCCGAGATTTACGCGCAGTTTGCCGCCAAGTTTGATAAGGCTCCCGCCATGGTTGGCGCGGCAATGGCGGTGGCCTCGGCTCAGCCAACCTATAATGCGACGAGCATGGCCGAGGCTGACGTGGATGCTGCCACCAACATCACGATGGCGAGTCTGGGGACGGGGGGCGGTGGCCTTAAGGCGGGGGGCGTTTCTCTTCATCCCACAACGACAACATCAGCCTTTGCAACGATGGTGTTGGCGCAAATGGATATGGAGACGATGGGCTTAGACGCGATGGATAAAGTGCGCCGCCTTGATGACCACGATGACGAAAGCCGTAGAAAATTGGCGCTTGATACGCTCGCCAACGCAGCGTGATTGCCTAAGGTGCGTTATGGCGCGGGTTTGTATAGTCCGTCCGCTTGAAAACCCGAAAAATTTTTCTCCGCCAAGACGCATAAACCAAAGAGAAACAAGCAAACGCGGCCAAAAAGTTTTCGGGTTTTCAAGTTGACGTAGTATATTATCCTTTTTTATCGAAAACAAAGGCCATTTCCTTTATCCCCCTTGCTTTAACCCTTAATCCCTTGGTGCGGCGGCGCGGGCGAGGCGGTCATTAATGGCTGCGCCAAGACCTGTCAGCGGGATGGGCATAACGGCGATGCCTTTGTAAGGCTCACGATCCACAATGCAGAGCATCGAGAAAAGATTGGCCGCCGCCTCGTCCAAATTGCTGCGCGGGCTTAGGTTGATGCGATACGCGCCGCTTTGCACGAACAGCTCTGGCCCGAAGGTGAGGAAGGCTTCATCGTCGCGGGCGCTCAGCGCATTAAGGCGAAGCGGCAGACGCGGCGCATAGTGGCTTGAGAGCATGCCAGGGCTTTGCGGCGCTTCTGTTATCGCGTGCGATTCTTGAACTTCTCCTAACAAGGCCACAAGGGATTCTTTGGTGATGCCGCCGTGGCGCAAAATGGTTGGTGTAGGTAAGGTCAAATCCAAAACGGTGGATTCAAGCCCGACAAGCGTAGGCCCGCCATCAAGGATCATGTCCACCTTGTTACCCAGTGAGTCCCAGACATGCTCAGCCGTTGTAGGGCTCAGCTTGCCAGAAGCATTGGCAGAGGGCGCGGCGATGGGGCTTCCGGCGCGGTTGATCAACTCTTGCGCAACGGGATGATTGGGGTTGCGCACCGCGATGGTGTCGCCCTTGCCGCTGACGGACGGCGCAATGGGCGATCCCACAGCGCGGCGCAGCACGAAGGTGAGCGGCCCTGGCCAAAAGATTTTAGCCAAAAGTCTAGCGCGATCATTCCATTCGACATAAGGAAGGAGATCTGTGTTCCTTGTGACATGGATGATAAGCGGATTGAAAGAAGGCCTGCCTTTGGCTTCGAAAATAGAGGCAACAGCGGCCTCATTGGTGGCATCCGCGCCAAGACCGTAAACGGTTTCTGTGGGAAACGCGACAAGCCCGCCGTCTTGAATGAGCGCGGCGGCTTTGGCCAAGGTCTTTTCGTTGACGGGCTGAATGGTCATTTTCTATAAGTCGTATTTTCTTTTTGTGGTGTTGCTGTCCGCATTAAATCATGGAACCAGTTGATTTTCCAGTTTTTCCTTCGTTTTTTAATTTAACATGACAGACGTGCCTAGGATCGATATTCTGCGCGCCATGTCCCGCGCTTTGTTCTTGACGTTCAAGTTTTTGATGCTTCTGCTCGTTCTCCTCTTTATAGCGGGGGCGGTAGGGGCTTGGTATTTCCTTGCAAAACCGATCACGACAACAGAGCTAACGCCTTATATCGAAAATGTGTTTGAGCGTTTTATTCCTCATACGACCGCCAAAATCGGAGCCTCATCGCTACAATGGGATGAAAAAAAGCTGACATTAACCTTAACCTGTGATGACGTTCAGTTGGATAATAAGGAGGGGATTCCTGTTCTTTCTTTTCCTAAGACCAGCTTAAAATTATCCCTTGGCCATTATTTGCGTGGCCGCATTTTGCCAAGCGAGTTCACGGCCAGCCGCGCTCATTTTTGGCTGGAGCGTGGGCAGGATGGCACGCTTTCTTTTGGCACGACGCCACCCGCCAAGGCGGATGGTGAGACGGATCGCTCGGCTGTCAGCGTCCTTGCTTTCTTGCAGACTATCGCGGATGAAGTTTCCAGCGAACGGTCGCGGCATAAGATCGAAATCAAGGATGTTGTTCTGTCCCTTCATGATCAGAAGACAGCGCAAAACTGGGACGTGATGGTTCCGGAAATCACATTGGATCATGATCATCAAGAAACGAAGGCGAAGGCTTCCGTTCTTGTTTCTGAAAAAGATCGCACCTCGGCTGTTCAGTTGAATTATGATTTTGATTTTAAAGACAAGCAGCATCAAGTCGCTTTGGCATTTCAGGATATCCGGCTCTCATCGTTTGTCTCGTTTGATCCTGCTCTTGCGCCGCTTAAGGGGGCGGAGGTTCCCGTATCGGG
>DYNT01000104.1:1652-4681 GCA_020720905.1 Micavibrio aeruginosavorus | reverse complement strand
AGCCGGAAGGGGACGTCAGCGTGGCGTTGTCGTAAGGCAAGCCATGACGCGCCAAGACAACGGCCAGCGCCGTAGCGTCAAAGGCAAGCGTGGCAAGCCTTGGCGCGGGCTGCCCGTAGGTCGCTTGATAGGTGGTCATAAACTTTTCGCGCGAGTCCATCTCTGGCGCGGCAAACCAGCCTTCTTCTAGAAGGGGCTGGTCTTTGGCTAGCTCTGGTTCATCCCACAGACCCGTGCCGATAAGGCGCACGCGCCCTTTTTCAAAACCGGCGGCGGCCAATTGCCCTGCGATAGCGCGAAGAGCTTCACCACCGAAGGGAACAAAAATAGCTTCAATGTCTGTTTTGTGGGCGGTGAGCGCGGCGACCGTTGCGGGGGGTTCTGTGGCCACGATCACGCCGCCTGCTTCGCGGACAGCGTCTTCAAACGCGGCCATCACCAGCTTGCCATAAGGCCCCGTTGGGGCGATGGCGGCAAAATGGCGCAGACCTCGGCTACCGGCAAAAGACATCACGCGCTTGACCTGTGGCGCGGGGGCAAAGCCCATAACGTAAGCGCCGTTTTCCGCGAGTGACACGTCGGTTGAAAGAGCCAGCATAGAGACGCCCGATGGCTTGATCACGTTTTTAACCGCCGCGACATCGCTTGCAAAAAGGGGCCCGATGATAAGGGTGGCTCCGCTGGCCAAGGCGTCCTGTGCGGCTTGCACAGCGCCTGCGGCCGTGCCCTTTGTGTCGCGGGGCAAAAGCTCAAACCCTTCGCCGCCCATTTCAAACACAGCCAGTTGTGCCGCGTTCACCATGGCTTGCCCCAAGGGGGCGCTTTTGCCAGAAAGGGGAACAAGCAGGGCAACCTTTCCGGCTCTGACGCTTGGGCTTGTGGGGGGCGTATAAGGCGCAGGGCTTCCCAAAGAGGCCTGCGGGGTGGCTCGGCCATAAGGTGTGTTGGCCGAGGGGCTGGCTACCTTTTCGGGCGTTGTGATGTGGCTATGATCCTGTATGATGCCAAGAGAAGAACAGCCCCCCGCCATCAGAATCAAAAGAAGAGCCCATGACAAAGAAAGATATTTTTTTGACACAAGAGAATGAAAAAAAGAAGAAGGCATGGCCGGATTTCTCTCTTTGGGGACAACGATTGATGCAGGGTAGCCAAGATGACGAGTCAAGTAAACAAGCAACCCTGCCCCCTGCTCTTTATGTTGTCGCGACACCCATTGGGCATCTGGGCGATATGTCTTTGCGGGCGCTTTGGACACTCTCGCAAGTTGATGCGGTTTTGTGTGAGGATACGCGCGTGACGGGAGGCCTCTTGCATCATTACGGTCTTAAAAAACCGCTCCTTTCTTGCCACGATCATAACGAAGCTTCGCGCAGTCTTGAGGTTATGGCGAGGCTTGCGGCAGGGGAGAGGCTCGCCCTTGTCAGCGATGCGGGCACGCCTCTGATTTCCGATCCGGGCTTTCGCCTTGTGCGGGCGTGTCGGCAAGCAGGGCATGCGGTGATCGCGCTGCCAGGCGCCAGCGCGGTGCTGACGGCGCTGGCCAGCAGCGGGCTGCCGACGGATCGCTTTTTGTTTGTCGGTTTTTTGCCCGTCAAAACCAAGGCGCGGCAGCAGGCTTTAAAAGAAATAGCGGACGTTCAGGCTACTTTGGTTTTTTATGAATCCGCGCAAAGGCTCGCTGCGACGCTCACGGACATGGTGGCTGTTTTATCCGGCACGCGCAGAGCCACGATAGCGCGCGAGCTGACCAAGCTGCATGAGGACGTTGTGACCGCGCCGCTTGCGGAGCTTGCTGCGCGCTATGGTGAGGCCGATGCGCCGCCTAAGGGGGAAATCGTCATCCTTGTCGAGGCAGGCGAAGAGCAAATGCTTTCCGATGAGGCCATCGATCAGGCTTTGCGTGAGGCGCTGAAAACGTTGAGCGTGCGCGATGCGGCGGCCTCTGTGGCGGCCGCGCTGGGGCTTAAGAAGACCGCAACGTATCAAAAGGCACTGAATCTGGTCGAAAACGACGCTTAAAGTGACCTGTTTTGACCCTCTTTTTTGCCCTTTTCTTGTCATTTGACAGGGGGGCGGCGGATTCGCTATAAGCCCTCATTCCCGAAAACGTGGACAGTCTCGGTTTTCTCCTTTGAAAGCGCGTCGGCCTGTCCCGTCTTGACCAGAAGGGTCAAGACCTATCGGGACATTAAAAAAGGAAAAACAACAATGACGAAACGTCTTGAAGCCAAACATAAAATTGACCGCCGCCTTGGCGTCAACCTTTGGGGGCGCGCTAAAAGCCCGCTCAACAAACGCGATTATCGCCCTGGTCAGCATGGCCAGCGCCGCACGAAGCCTTCGGACTTCGGCATTCAATTGCACGCCAAACAACGCCTTCGCGGGTATTATGGCAATGTTGGTGAACGCCAGTTCCTGCGCTATTATCAAGAAGCTATCCGCCGTAAGGGCGACAACGGCGAAAACTTGATCCAGTTGTTAGAGCGTCGTTTGGATGCGGTCGTGTATCGCATGAAGTTTACGGCCACCGTGTTTGCCGCACGTCAGTTGGTGAACCATGGCCATATCCTTGTGAACGGAAAGAAGGTCAACATTGCGTCCTATCAAATCCAAGAAGGCGATGTTGTTGAAGTTCGCGGCAAGGCCAAGCAAATGGCGCCTGTTTTGATGGCCGTTGCGTTGACTGAACGCGATGTGCCTGATTATATTCAGGTTGATCACAAGGAAATGAAGGGCACGTTCGTTCGTATCCCTAAAATGGACGAAGTGCCTTATCCTGTGCAGATGGAACCCAATCTGGTGGTTGAATACTATTCACGGTAATGTGTTAAAAAAGGGCGGAAAGGAAACTTTCCGCCCTTTTTTGTGCTTGTCTTATTTTTATTGCTTTCATGGGGAAAAAGGCTTAATCTCTTGTTAAGGAATAAAAGATTTTAGGGAGGCTTTATATGTTGATGCGCCTTTTAAAAAATAAAAAAACAGCCTCAGAACGTGCTTTTTCTGCTTTTCTGGGGAAGGGTATTGTTTGC
>DYNT01000104.1:0-1552 GCA_020720905.1 Micavibrio aeruginosavorus | reverse complement strand
AAAAACAGCCTCAGAACGTGCTTTTTCTGCTTTTCTGGGGAAGGGTATTGTTTGCGCTGTTGTTATTCAACGCAACGCTACGCGCCCCGTTCATCAGCATTTCACGCCTCATTTTGATAGGCTGACGAACGATCAATAAGTCGTTTTTTCTGTTTTTTGAAAGAGACGTGCATTTTTTGCTGACTTGCCACTCGCCCCTTTGGGGCGCGTTTTTGTTTTTAGCCATAAAACAAAATGGGTTGGCAAAGGGGTGTGAAGATAGATTCAATTTTATCAATGTTTTATCATTCATCACCCTTTAAAACCTTTGTGATAATAATAAGGACGATTAGAACAAAAACTTTTTTAGGGAGGTGTCCCTATGCAACACGCAAAAAAACAGCCCTACGAGATTTCTATCAGGCCTCTTTTTAAAATTGTTACGCCGCAGGTCGTTGGTGGCGGACGCGTTTTAGCTATTTGGCTTGAAGAGTTTCTGGGCGATATCAAAAATTATGTTTCTTTGTCGGGCAAGGCTCTTATGAAGGTGGCCGCGACTCTTCAAGGCAACATTTCCCTAAGCGATTTTATCGCTGCGGCAGAGCAAACGCAAAGTCCTGTGCAAGGGCGTGCACCCCCCAGAGGCCTATCAAAGATTTTGTCGCGCCTTTTGGGGGCCAGTAAGGGTTAGGCACGCGGCAACGAATCTGTGTTAACAAATCACCCTCCCCTTGCGGGAGGGTGGTTCTAGTGCACGTGCTAAACTGAGTTCAGAGCCGTGGGGTTAGGCGTTGCCTTGTGGCTGGGCGTCCATCGCGGGTTGCTGCTGGGCATACAGGGCTGCGAAGTCGATGGGGTTGATCAAGACGGGTGGGAAGCCGCCATCGCGCACGGCATCGGCCATGATGCTGCGTGCGAAGGGGAAGAGGAGGCGCGGCGCTTCGATCAGAAGGAATTGTTTAAGCGTCTCCTCTGGCATGGCGGGCATGCCAAAAACGCCGCCATAGGCCAGCTCGGCAATAAAGGCTGTTTTATCGGTCAGCTTGGCATCTAACTTAAGCATTAAAAGAACTTCGTAGGTGTTGGCGTCCAATTTTCGTGTTTGGACGTTGATGCCCATATCCACAGTAGGCTGCGCCTGCACAGCCGAAAAGATTTGAGGCGCATTGGGATTTTCAAAAGAAAAATCGCGAAGGTATTGCGCATGAATGGCAACTTGCATGGGGGCAGGGGCTTGTTCTGACATCGTCGGGAATCCTTGTTGAAAAAATGATCCGCTTGCTTAGCATGGGCGCAGGGCAATCACAATCCTGCCTTTGCGCCGATTGGCTGTGACACCCGTTGCGCAAAAAGCGGGGACGCGTTAAAGTGGGCTTCATGGAAAGCTTTGACATTCTTATTTATGCGGCGATCACCGCTTTTTTGGCCTATCGGCTTTGGTCTGTTTTAGGGCAGCGCGATGAGGATGAGGCAGGTAAACCGCCCCGTCCCAACCCTTTTGCGCGGGCTGAACCTCTCCCGCATGAGGACGAAGTCGGCGTGACGGTGGAGGGCCATGCGCGCCCTGTTTCTT
>DYNT01000103.1 GCA_020720905.1 Micavibrio aeruginosavorus | reverse complement strand
CGGCGGATATGAAGCTCTACAGCAGCAAGGCGCGACGAAAAATGGGAATGGCTTAAAATAAAAAGGCCAAGCCCCTATCCCACAAGCTGCCCTGCCATCTGGCCAAGAGATTCGTAGAGGTGAAAGCTCCATAAGGTCGCCGCATAGGCGATCACGATGAACGCGCCATCACGTTGTAATAAGCCAATGGTCAAAAAAACCAGACCAAAACTGGGTGGCAGGTTCATAAAAGGAACGGGGATCGCCACCATAAACGCCAAGCAAAGCGCGATCAGCGAATGAAACCGGATCATCAGACTCGATGTGAGAAAACGAAGGCGCGGCTTAATTCTTGGCTCAATCCTCTCAAGCCCTGCAACGGCCAGATGAAGCCCGCGCCGCAAAAAGGTTGATCGGATCCTGCGCCGACGGACAAAAGCGGGAATAAGGGGGGCTTGCTGCCCCAACAGCATTTGCACCGATAGAATCACCATCGGAAGACCAAAGACGATGGAAAGCCCAGGCAACATAAAAATAACGATGTTCAAAAAAGCAAGGGTCAAGAGAAGAAAAACAAAACCATGCACGCCAAGAAAGGAAAGGAGACTTTCAACCGTCATGTCCTCTCCCTCTGGCAACGTTTGCTCCAGATGGCGAACAAGGGATGAAACGGTATCTTGTTTAGATGTCGTCTCGTCGGGCTTTTTCATAAAAAACGCCCTTGCCTTTCTTAGGCTGTTTTGGCTGTTTTTAAAGTGGGCAATTCTTCAATGATTTTATCAAGCAGCGCCGACGTTTCCGCCCCGCCTGCCATTTTGTTCAATTTTCCACGGGATTCCAGCAAAGCCTCGTCAATAATGTAAGCGCGCACCTCAGCCAAAGCGTCTTCATGCGCCAAACGAATGCGATCAACAACGATCTTTTCATGACGCTCCAGCATCAAACGCAAATCTTCCTTGGCTTCATCGCGCAAACGATTGGCATCAGCGCGCGCTTGTTCAATAATGCGCTCAGCCTCCTGCACGGCATCGCGCTCACGATCCTTGTATTCCTGAAGCGTGGCTTTGGCTTCGTCATGCAAACGCTTCGCTTCATCAAGCTCAAAACGCACCTTAACAATCTCACCATCCAGCCAGCTAAGCAATGGACCGCGAATCGATTTCAACGCGACAAGCAAGAAAGCGCCAACAGCAACCGCATACCAAAACGTCGTGCTGTTAAGGAAAGAGTCCTCGTGCATTACGCGCTCCCTTTATCTGTGGCGGGACTGACGCCCGCGTGCATCACTTTGGCCACGACCTGCTGAACCAAATCATTGATATGCGCTTGCGTTTCCTTCAACGCTTCCTCTTTGGCCTGCGCGATGTTTTCTTGGGCAACAATCATGCGATGCCGCAGATCTTGCTCTTGCTGATCATTTTGAACGGATGCCTCGTGCGAGGCAGCCACGACGATGGCGCTCACCGTGTCTTGCGCCTTACGACGCGCATCCATTAAATCTGCTTCATACGCCTTCACAACGGCAGCCGCTTCTTCACTGGCGCGGCGGGCGGCCTCTAAATCAATTTCCAAAAGACTCTGTCTTTTCTGAAGCGTTTGACGAATACCGGGCACGCCGACAAACGTCATCACAGCAAACAAAGTCAAAAAAGACGCAACCATCCAAAAAAGCAAACTAGGATAAAGCGCGACGTCCAGTTGCGGCAAGGTCTTAGAACCGTGTTCCTCGGCCATAGCCGGAGAAACCAATGCAAGAAGGCCACACAAGGCCGCAACAGGAACGTCCATACGCTTCATGATCGTACTTTTCCAAAAGGTGTTTCGCAAGACGCCTTAAACGGCAAAGATCAACAAAGCCGCGACAACGAAGCTCATCAGCAAAACGAGTTCCGTACCGGCAAAGCCAATAAAGCCAACCATGCGCAACTTGGCATCCGCCGAAGGATTGCGGGCAATGGCGCTGAGCCACGATGAAAACACCGTGGTAATACCATAACCAGCGCCGATAGCGCCGCCCAGCATCGTAAGACCAACACCGATGTATTTCAGATCAGAACCTTCCATAACGAACTCCTTTGAGTGACTTGGGTTTAGGGTTAGACAAACTCTCAGCTACCTGCTTAGTGCATCTCTAGCGCATCGCGCAAGTAAACCGAACTTAAAACCGTGAAAATGTAGGCTTGCAGAAGCGCGACGAACACTTCAAAGCCCACGATAGCCACGTTCAAGAGCAAGGGCAAGACACCGACGCTCGCCACCCAACCAGAGGTCGCGATGGCGGCCGTCATGCCTGCAAAAACTTTAAGAAGGATATGGCCCGCCAGCATGTTGGCGAAAAGACGAAGGGAGAGGCTGAAAGGACGGATCAAGAAGGACACCATCTCAATCGGGAAAATAACGGGCGCCAAAAATCCAGGCACGCCTGAGGGCAAAAAGACATGGAAAAAATGAAAGCCATGTTTCACAAAACCCGTTGTCAAAACGACGAGGATCACGGCAAGCGCCAAACAAAGATTGGCGATCAGCTGACTCGTTACCGTATAAAAACCAGGAACAAGCCCCAGCACATTGCTCATCGCGATAAACAGGAAGAGCGTGAAAAGAAACGGCAGAAACGGCCTGCCCTTAGGCCCCGCGCCTTCCAACAAAAGGCCATCAACCATGTTATAAATCGTTTCAACCAAAACCTGCCAACGGCCAGGAATAACATTCCGGCGCATCATGGGCAAAAGGATAAGCAGCATGCCACAAACAACGGCCAGCACAGCGCCCAAAGAAAAATTGGTGAATGTAATCGCGTGACCGCCCAAATCAAAAAGGGACGCGGACAGATCATGAACCTCAAACTGTTCAATAGGCGAGTGCATACCCATACGTAAGTTCCCTATTCTTTATAAACGTCGTCGTTATCTGTCTTCTTAGACAAAAAACGAAGGATCGTCCAGAACCCAAAAACAAAACCAACAACCAAAAACGCCAACATCAACCAAGGCGCTGTTTCAAAGCGTCGATCCAAGAACCACCCCAACGCCCCCGCCAAAACAACGACAGCGACGAAGTCAGACCCGACCCGTATCATCTGTGCCGCTTGGGTGTGAACCCTCGCCCCTTCAGCCGCCTTTTCGCTTGACGCAGGATCAGCAGCTTTGCGCGCCAGATCGATCCGCTTGGCCAAGGATTCCAGCCTGCCCCGATCATCATCGTTGACCATAGCCTCAATCCCTTTACCAACAGAGAAATCCGCCGCAAAGTAGGAGGCCTGACCCCTTAAGTCAAGCGGGCATTATAAGGCAGTCTTCACAACATCCAGCGGTGTGATTTCTTGGCGAATCCCGCGCCTTCTACAACACCCGCAGCATACTCGCCACAAGGGGATGACGCACGATGTCCTGATCCGTCAGCTGAACAACAGAAACGCCCTCCACAACGGACAATTTCCGCGCAATATCGGCCAAACCAGACAGCCCGCCCAAAAGGTCGCTTTGATCGGGATCACCCGTTAAAACCATCGTGGAATGCCACCCAAGGCGCGTGAGAAGCATTTTAAGCTGCACATACGTGCAGTTTTGCGCCTCGTCAATCACCACAAAGGCATTGTTAAGCGTGCGGCCACGCATAAAGCCAATGGGCGCGATTTCGATGATTCCGTCCATAAGGGATTGCTTCAGCTTCTTGACGCCCAGCCGATCATTCAACGCATCATAAAGAGGGCGGAGGTAAGGCGCCATCTTCTCCTGCAAGTCACCGGGTAAAAAGCCCAAATGCTCCCCCGATTCGACGGCAGGACGAGAAAGGATAATGCGATCCACCTTGCCCGTTTCAAGCGCCTCAACCGCTGCGCTGATGGCCAGATAGGTCTTGCCCGTTCCGGCAGGCCCCACAGCCACCACCAAGTTATCCTTGGCCATCGCCTCTAAAAGAGCGGCTTGGTGGTCATTTTGAGGCTTAACCTTACGCACGTATTTTTGTTCGCGGCGGCTGGTGATGGGGATGCCTAGAGGATCCCAGCCCTCGCGTCCTTCATAAGAGGGCGAAAAACCATCGCGCCTCTCACGCCCGCTTCTTTCGTGACGAAATTCTTTTTCTTCCTGACGCGAACGCCGTTTGGTCATAAAGCCTCCCGTTTATGCGTGACACAACGCCATAATGTAAAAAGAGAAAAAATGATTCGAACGCCAAAACATGTTCAGGCCTCTTGGGTTAACATCTTACTAAAGCCCTATGGTTAACGCGCTTGATGGACAATTTTAAAAGCCTGTCTTGACAAACTGGCCGCAAAACTTTAGGTTGCGGCCTCTTTAGATATTCTTTTGCTATAGGATCAAGACCATGAAAGTCGCCAACTCACTCAAAGCCCTTAAAAAGCGCGATGCCGCCTGTAAAGTCGTGAAGCGCAAGGGTCGCGTCTATGTCATCAATAAAAAGAACCCCCGCTATAAGGCGCGTCAGGGCTAATTTTTCTGATTGAACGATTCAACTGGATCCCCGCTTTCGCGGGGATGACGCTAAAGGGAGATGCTGCCACAAAAAACATCGTCATGCCAGCGACCGTCTTCGCTGCGCTTCGACGCGTCAAGCAGCCCCAGTCGCGCCGTAGCCTTTGGCGGAGGCGGAAAGCGGGCATCCCGTTTGTTTCCTTTAAGGCTTGCCAACTCTTGAACTGTTTTGGGTATAGTCCGTCCGCTTGAAAACCCGAAAAATTTTTCTCCGCCAAGCCACATAA
>DYNT01000102.1 GCA_020720905.1 Micavibrio aeruginosavorus | reverse complement strand
GATGCGCCGCTCACCGATGCGCAGCGAAAGGTTTGGCGCGATCTGTGTGCCGAACTTGTGCTTTCGCGTGTGCGCATCCAAGAGCTTGAAACGCGCCTTAAAACCCTAGAGCGTCAGACAGAGGGAGAAAGCGCCGCTCACCAGCTTCTTAATCGCCCTGAATTCAACCGCGAAGTCGCCCGTATGCTGGCCTTTGACGAGCGCTATGGCGGCGTGTCCAGCGTCCTTTATATCAACATCGAAAATCTTGAAACCATCCGTGTGCGTCATGGTATGGCACTAGTGGATTCCGCGTTGCGCTGCCTTGGCGATACGTTGGCGGGGCTCATTCGCCGCAGCGATATTCTTGGTCGCCTTGCGCCCGATGAGTTTGGCATTCTGCTGCCGCGTTGTGATAACGCTTCGGCATGGAAAAAGGGGGAGCATGTTGCCTCTGTCCTTTACGATACGCTGGCGAACCTTTGGGGGCCGAACCTTAAGCCACAAATCAGCTATGGAGCCTATACGTTTATGGAAAAGGAAGACCTTGCCCAAGGTCTCAAACAAGCCGCCGCTGATTTAACAAGGCTGGAGAGAAAAAGCTGATAGACCTCATTCACATTTCAAGCGGACAGACTGCTAGAAGAGCCTAAAAACCCTCTCATTTCCTCCAAAGTCACTCACCTCGGCTCTGTCAGCCTAAAAATCGGCTTGAAAGTTACGTTTTTTAAGGATGGATGCGCAAGGCGCTTGCGCCTTTTGCTGATCCCGCTATAGTCGCCTTTTCTGTTGTTACCATGAGGAGGAATCGGCATGTTGCAGGATATTAATCTTTTTATCGCCAAGGCCTTTGCGGCTGAGGACGCTGCGCCTGTTGTGGAGGCCGCCGCCGCGCAAGACACACAATCGACGCTTATGCGTTTTATGCCGCTTTTTCTTATTTTCTTTGTGTTTTATTTCCTTCTTATCCGCCCCCAGCAAAAGAAATTAGAGGCTCAGACCGCTCTTCTTAAATCTCTCAAAAAGGGTGATAAGGTTGTTATGAACAGTGGCATTGTCGGCGTAGTGGCCAAGCTCCTTGATGACAACCACTATGTCATGATCGAAATTGCGAAGGGCGTTGACGTGAAGGTTTTGCGCTCTACCATTTCCGAACTTGCGGATGAGACCAAGCCCGCCAACGAAAACAAAGACAAAAAGAACTGAGTATCGCCCCATGTTGTATATCGAACGCTGGAAAACCTATTGCATTATAGCCGTCTGTCTTTTTGGCGTGCTGTACGCTTCGCCTAACCTTATGGGCAAACAGACATTGGCGTGGATGCAGGCGAACTTGCCTTCTGTGTTGCCGACGCAAACGGTCAATTTAGGGCTTGATTTGCGCGGTGGATCCTATCTGTTGTTGCAGGTGGATTTGGACGTGGTGATCGAAGAGCGCCTTCAGTCGTTGTTGGATCAAATCCGCACCGATTTGCGCAAGGCCAAGGTTAGCTATACCGATTTGGCGCTGATGGATAAAAAGATTCGTTTTAGCGTGACGGACGTGGCTTCTCGTGATGCTGTTAAAACGCTCCTTCGTGAGATTGATAGCGCCATGGTTGTTCAAGTGGATGGGGCGTCCTTTGTCGTCGCGATGAGCGAAGCTCAACTTTTTGAGCGCCGCCGCTTGGCCCTTGATCAATCGATTGAGATTGTGCGCCGCCGCATTGATGAAACAGGCACGCGGGAGCCGTCCATTCAACGGCAGGGCGATGATCGTATCCTTGTGCAGCTTCCAGGCATGGATGATCCAGAGCGCATTAAAAATCTGCTGGGGCAAACGGCGAAACTTTCCTTCCGCTTGGTAGATGAAGCGGCCTCTATGGATCCAACGCAGCGCGTGCCGCCTACGGCAGAGCGCATGCCATCGCAAGAAAGCGATCATCCCAACTGGGTCGTGCAAAAGCGTGTGATGGTGTCGGGCGATATGCTTGTGGATGCTCAGCCGTCTTTTCAAGAAGGAAGTCCTGTTGTTTCTTTCCGTTTTGACTCGCAAGGCGGACGGCGTTTTGGCGAGGCGACGCGCGCTAATGTGGGACGTCTTTTTGCCATTGTGCTGGATGGCAAGGTGATCAGCGCCCCCGTGATCCGTGAGCCTATCTTGGGCGGCAGTGGCGTGATTTCTGGCAACTTCACAACGCAATCAGCGCAGGATTTGGCACTTTTGCTACGTGCCGGTGCGCTGCCCGCGCCGATTAAGGTGCTAGAGGAACGTACCGTTGGCCCTGGCCTTGGCGCGGATTCGATCAAGGCTGGCGCTTATGCTTCAGTGATGGGGCTGGTTCTTGTTATGGTCGCTGTTTTCATCGTGTATGGCGGCGTTTTTGGCGCCATCGCCAACATCGCCCTGCTCTTTAACATCGCTTTGATCTTTGCGGCGTTATCGTTTTTGCAAGCCACGCTCACGCTTCCCGGCATTGCTGGCATTGTGCTGACGATTGGTATGGCGGTGGATGCCAACGTCCTTATTTATGAGCGCATTCGTGAGGAAATCCGTCTTGGCCGCTCGGCCATTGTCGCGTTGGATGCGGGCTATAAGCATGCGATGTCCTCTATTATCGATGCCAACTTGACGACGCTCATCGCGTCGATCTTGCTGTTTATCTTTGGCTCTGGAACGATCAAAGGGTTTGCGGTGACGCTCAGCATCGGCATTGTGGCTTCGATCTTTACGGGCGTTATGTTGGCAAGGCTCTTGACCGTTTGGTGGACGCAGATTGCGCGGCCTAAGGTTATCCCGATTTAACAAGGGGCCAGCGCAAGGAAGAGAGAAAGCCTTATGCCTTCCGTTCTTCCCATCACGGATGACCTTGCCACGGTTCTGACCCAATGGCGCGCATGGCTTGTGGCTGAGCGTCGCGCCTCTGCCCATACGGTTGAATCCTACCGGTTTGACCTTCACGCTTTCCTGACGTTTATAGCCGCTTATCGTGGCAAGACGATCAAGCTGGCTACGCTCGCCGACTTATCGCTGATGGATTTTCGCGCATGGCTTGCGCATTTAGCGCATGAGAATCTGCAAGCTGCCTCACGTGCCCGCGCTTTGGCCGGTGTGCGTAATTTCTTTCGCTGGCTGGATCGCACAGGGCGGCTGCATAACGAAGCCATTGGCCTTCTTCGTGCGCCAAAGACAGGGAGGCGCTTGCCGCGCCCTGTCAGCGAAAGCGATGCTATGACTCTTGTCTCCTTGTCAAAAAATGTGATGCAAGAGAGTTGGGTGGGGCTTCGTGATCAGGCCTTGTTCACGTTGCTGTATGGCGCGGGTCTGCGTATCAGCGAGGCTCTTGCGCTTTGCTATCGGGATTTGAATCAGACAGATCGCCTCACCGTGACGGGCAAAGGCCATAAGCAGCGCAGCGTTCCGCTTCTCCCCATCGTGCGGCAGGCGTTGGATCACTACAAGGCAGCATGTCCGTTTGAGACAACCGGAAAATCTCCCGTTTTTGTCGGTGTGCGTGGTGAGGTTCTTAACGCAGGCGTGGCGCAAAGGGCGTTGCGTTGTCTGAGGCGCGATTTAGGACTTCCCGCCACCGTGACGCCTCATGCCTTGCGGCATAGTTTTGCGACGCACTTGCTGGCCTCTGGCGCTGACCTGCGCTCTCTGCAAGAGCTTTTGGGGCATAGCTCACTTTCCACCACACAGCTTTACACGCGCATTGAATCCGCCCAGCTAACCGAGACTTATCGTGCGGCGCATCCTCGCTCTCGCCTTTCAAAACGCTCTTCCTAAAGCCATGTCCGCCTAGCCGCGCCGCCATTTGCGGGCATAATCATCAATCAGCCAACCTTGGAATTTTGTAATGCCCAGCTCAATGCCAGCTTTCAAGGTTTGATCGCTATCGCAGTGATAGAAAATAATTTTCTCACGCGGAGCATGCGTGATCGCCTCGCGAATAAGCGGGTACTTTAAAGAAACCGCATAATCGCGAGAAGCTTTGACCTTGATGAAATCGATGTTAAGCCGCGTGAAGTTAAAAAAGCCGATCATATCAGGCGTGACGCCATCGATGGCCACGATATAGCCTTCTTGATGAAGCGTTTCCAGTGCGCTGAGCGTTTGGGTGAAATCTTGCAGCAAATCGCCGCAGTGAACCTCAAACCCTATTTTGGATCGCGCAGAACGAGGAATACGATGCGTGAATTGCGCAAAATCGATACCCAAAATCGTCTGTAACGACAGGTTGAGGCTTAGATTCATGCCACTGATGGAGTCATAATTGATGGTCAAAGCCTGAAGCAAGCTTCTGTCCAAAACGTGACAGAGATCCAAAAATAAATGACGTGGTTGTTCGGCATCAATATGGGGAAAGAAGCGTTGTTTGACTTCTTCAAGGCCAATAAAAGACTCGTCGAACAAAAATTTCCAACTGCGATCCCTTTGAACTTCGTAAATCGATTGGGATCGAATGAAGGGGCATAGATCAACCTTTTTCACAAGGCGATCGATAAGATCAACGCTCCACGCCGTCAACGCGCCGCGTGCAGCCTCACTTTGCAGCAGGCGCGCCGGAGAATTTTTATCCTCATCCCCCTCGCCTGCTCGCGATTCATTGACATAGTGATTGGCGCGTTCTCGCAACAACGCATAGTCTTGTGGCAAGTTAAAAAGGATAGAGAATTTTGAGGCATCTTCCGGCGCAACGCCATTGGGAAGGGTCACCATCATGGCTTGATGAGGAAAGGCCTTGGCAAGCATCGTGGCAGGCCAGATAAGAAAAAAATCGCCGTTTGA
>DYNT01000101.1 GCA_020720905.1 Micavibrio aeruginosavorus | reverse complement strand
CGTGAAGGCATCTAATAAAACTCTCATGTTTTTTTGATGTTCTTAAGAACTTATAAAAGAGACCACATAATGTGGTCTTTTTTATTGCGCCCGCGCATCGCACGCCACGGTATTCAGCTCCTTAAAAAATATGTAGGCAGACCGTTAGGCATATTTAAACCAATGAAACGTATAAACGCTTTATGATAAGATGTTCATGAAGGATTTCGTTGTGGCTCAAGCTTATCTCAATCTTTTGGAAGACAGCACGACTGAGTTCAAGAGGGCTCACGTTATTATTGTCGATGACGATCCCACCAACCGCGTTCTTTTGCGCAGTGTGTGCGAAAAAATCGGGATTGGCATTATTGACGAAGCCGAGGATGGCGTTATCGCCATGGAATTGATCTCTCGCTTTCAACCGGATTTGATTTTATTGGACATCCACATGCCGCGCATGGATGGGTTAGAGTTGATGCGGCAGCTTCGCGCCAATCCTGCCTTAGAACGCCTTGCCATCCTTGTGCAAACAGGCCTGCAAGGGGAAGACGATCGCGTACGTTGCTTCAACCTTGGCGCAACAGATGTTGTCAGCCGCCCCTTTCATCTCACTGAACTTAAAGCGCGCATCACCGCGCATTTGCGCAGCGCGATTGCGTCTCGCGTCCTTTTTGATTTCCGCAATCGCATTCAAGCCCACATTGAAATCACGCATTCGTTTTTAGATGCCATTCTGCCAACACAAGAAAAAGCTGAGATTATAGCGGCGTCTTTCGGAATGACCTGCTCATCCGTTTATCGGCCTCATGATGAAATCGGCGGCGATCTTTGGTCGCTTCACACCATCGATGATGATCTTCTGGGCATTCTTCTGGTCGATGCCAGCGCGCATGGCCTTGCTGGCGCCATTAACGCGCTGCGCGTTGATTGTTTGGTGCAAGAATATATGGCCGATTTCCGTGATCCAGGGCTTTTCCTGAACAAACTGGATGCCGCGATGGCCAAAATTTCTTTTGGCCAGCTGTTCGCAGGCGCCGTCGCCATGACCTTCAATAAAAAAACGGGCGAGCTTTGTTACGCAGGTTCGGGCAGCCCCTATCCGCTTTTAATATCAAACGGTTTTGTGACAGAGCTAAAAACGCGGGGGCTTCCCTTAGGCTCTGGCGTTGTATCGCTGACAACCGCGCAAACAACCCTGAAGGAAGGCGACACCCTCGTCCTCTATAGCGATGGGTGGTCTGAAAGCATCACAGGCGAGCCGTCTGCCCTTCTCGCCAAGGCCGATGTCACGCGCTATGACCTAGCCCAAAGCTTAGCGCCAGAAGAATACTTAATCGACGATCTTACGCTTATCACCTTTCAAAGGAGGGCCTCCCATGCCGTTTAAATTTCACCGTGAAGAGCGTGATTTGGCTGTCTACATCTCTGGTGTTTTGACCTTTCACCAGCATAAAGAAGGCGAGCAATTGGTTTATCAAATTGCGACCCTTGTTGATAATGGTGAGGTTGAATCGGTGCGGATGAACTTTGCGGAAGTCTTGCGCATGGACAGCCATTGGCTGGGTGTTCTCATTCGCATTTTGCGCCGCGTGAAGGAAAGAAAGGCAACCTTTGTGATCGAAAAACCGAACAAGGACATTTGCCGCCTCTTTGATATCGTTGAGCTAAGCCGGATCGCTGAGATCAAGCCTTAAAAAACACATGGGATGATTATGAGAACTTTTGGTTTTTTTGATGCAGAACAAACAAGCCTTTTTCAAGGGGCTTTGGCCAACCCCCAAAATATCTATACCGCATTGTTTGATCGGCAATCGTTATGGGATCCCGTCACGCTTGATACCGTATTGGAAGATTTTCCAGCGGGTCATCTTGATCGCGCTGACCTGTTTCTTATCATGGCGGAATGCATCGCCAACGCCGTGTTACATGGGCAAGCAGAAATCCTTGGTTTCTCGGCGCGTCGGCGCAGCAACGTTTTGTTGCTCTCCTTTCTTCAAAAACCCCCGATGCAAAAACGCATCAGCGCTGTTTTATCGATGGCAAGGGCAGGCCAGATCCGAGAATGCAATATGGAAATGCCAGGCGGCTTAGGCTTTCCCATTTTATTAAAGCTGGCGCGCAAAATCACCATCAGCACCGATTACAAAAAGCTTCACCTTTGGATCAAAGCCGACAACGCCAAGTAATCAACGGAGCGAAGCAGGCGCCTAAATCGGGCTCACGGGCTTAGAATCATGGCGCCATTCGAAATACAGCTCGGCCTTGCCCTGCCCCTTTGTGGGCAAAACGCCAAGCGGCTCCCCGCTATCAATGGACTGCCCCACATCGACATCAAGACGAGCAAAGCCCGACAGAAAGGAATGATACCCTTCTTCGTGCTGAAGGATAATAACCTTCCCATAACCACGAAAAGCGCCGGCAAACATAACCCGCCCTGCCTGTGGCGCAATCACGGGGCTTCCTGCTGATGCGGCAAACGTAAGGCCTTCACTGATGACACCAAAATCATCCTTATCGCCATAACCACGCATAATCTTGCCAGAAACAGGCATCTTAAGCCTCGTTTTGGCACGAGATGACCGTAGCGCCCCCCCCTTACCAACAGCCTTCTTCCACGAAGAATCAGAAACTTTCTCCATAAGCTGGCGAAGGTCTTGCGCTTCATTGGTCAAACTTTCAAGCTGCCGCGCCAAAACCTCTTTTTCCTCGGCTGTTTTTTTCAGATACCCTTGGCGGGTTTGGATCAGTTGATCCAACTTATTCTTTTGCCATGAAAGATTTTGCCCTGCCGCCTTAACAAGGTTTCTTTGCCCTTCGGTTTTGTTTTGAAGCTGCGTGTATTGGTCAACCTCTTGCGCCAGTTGGCTTGTCTCGTCCTTTAAGCGTGGAAGCATCGAGCGAAGCAAAATCGTGCGGTGAATAGGCTCATCAGGGGTGGCCTCTTGCATCACAACGACTTCGGAGGGCTGACGGGAAAATTGCAAGAGAAGCCGCGTGAGCAAGGCAAGACGCTGGCGCGATTCATGAAGGGTGCGCGTGCGCCGCTCCGTTTCTTTTTCCAATGCCGTCAGACGATTTTCAAGCTCTTCCTGTTCATTGCTTTTGGCCTGAAGGTCTTGCCCCGCTTCAATAAGCTTATCGCGCAGAGCCTCTAACTCTTGCGCCGTTGCGGCTTCCTTTTTCTCTAATCCTTGGGCGACGACCTTTTGCTCCTCCATCGCCTTTTCGATACGCGCCAAATCGGCAGGCGTCTGCGCCAAACTTATCGTCCCAAGCGACAAGGAAAAAACGGCGACGAACGCGATAAGAAAAAAAGTCTTTTTAATAAGCAAAGCCCTATCCTGCAATCAAACTCGATCCTTCCATAAGGGATGGTTGATCAACCCCCATGAGCGATAAAAGCGTCGGCGCAATGTCGGCAAGACGACCATCGCGCAAGCGATGGCACGATGTCCGCCCGACGATCACAACAGGCACTTTGGATAACGTGTGTGCGGTATGGGGGCCACCCGTTTCAGCATTTGTCATCACTTCACAGTTGCCGTGATCCGCCGTGATTAAGGCCACGCCACCCGCTTTTTCAAGGGAGGCCACAAGCCGCGCAAGGCAGGCGTCAATGGTCTCCACCGCCCTGACGGCGGCCGGTAAAGACCCCGTATGTCCCACCATATCAGGATTGGCATAATTCACAACGATCAGGTCATAAACGCCGCCTTCAATCGCAGCGACCAGTTTATCCGTTACAGCGACGGCGGACATTTCAGGCTGAAGATCATACGTGGGCACATGGGGCGATGGCACCATGATCCTGTCTTCGCCCGCATAAGGTTCCTCACGCCCCCCATTAAAAAAGAAGGTGACATGAGGATACTTTTCCGTCTCGGCAAGGCGCAATTGTTTGAGGCCAAGGCTTGCCACAGCCTCCCCCAGCCCCATGTCAATTTTCTTTGGCGGGAAAAGTGACGTCATCATCCGATTAAGCTCTTCCGAATATTCCACCATCCCCATCGCGGCAGCGAAAAGGACAACCTTTTTGCGCACGAAGTCCTTAAAAGACGGCATTAATAATGCCTTTAGAATCTCTCTTGCGCGATCCGTCCTGAAATTCGCAAACAAGATTCCATCGCCGTCTTTCATCCCCTGATAAGGGGTCAACGCAATCGGCAAGACAAACTCATCATAAAGGCCATCAACATAACTGGACTCAATCGCATCCACAGCCTCTGGCACGCGCGCGCCTTCGCCCATCACCATCAAATGATATGTTTTTTGAACGCGATCCCATCTTTTATCACGATCCATCGCATAATAACGACCACACACTGTCGCCAAGCTCGCCCCCACACAATCGGCAAGAGCGTCCTCAAGATGCCCTATATGCATGGCTGCACTTTGCGGCGGCACGTCACGACCATCCAAAAAGGCATGAACATGAACCGTCACCCCTGCCGCCGTAAGGATCTTGGCCAACGCGATCATGTGGTCTTGATGCGAATGCACGCCGCCCGTCGAAGCCAGCCCCATAAGATGACACGCGCCACCACTGGCGCGTAGTTTGGCAATAAAAGCGATCAACTGTTCATTAGTTTCCAATGCGCCTGAGGCGATAGAGCGATCAATCAACGGCAAATCTTGATAAACCACGCGCCCTGCGCCCAGATTCATGTGCCCCACTTCAGAATTGCCCATCTGCCCCACCGGCAACCCGACGGCCTCGCCTGACGCCTCTAAAAGGGCATGAGGTGAATCGTTCCATAGCTTCTGCCACGTTGGAGTCTTGGCGATGCTGATCGCGTTATCAGCGGCGGCTTCG
>DYNT01000100.1 GCA_020720905.1 Micavibrio aeruginosavorus | reverse complement strand
CCGCATCGCTGAACAACCCCGTCGTCGCATCACTGGGGCGTTGGGGGTTTGTATGGGTTGCGTCTGTGCCCAGCAAAACGCTGCCCGAAATCGTGCCGATATAGGTTCCGTCAAACGTGCCCGTAAAGTAGCCCAAGAATCCGCCTGTCGCCGCGACGCTCCCCGCAAAGCTGGCGTTGCCCGTGGCGCGATCAATGGTGAGCGACGTGGCCACCGCGCCCGCATCGGTATAACGGCGGATCACAAAGTCTGAACCCGTATCACCGCTGCCCGTTTCGGTACTATCGTCCGCCGCGACGACCCAACGCTTGCTGTTTGTCGATGTTGCGAATTGAAGCTCTCTATACCCATCGCTGGGCCCCGCTATACGGGCGTTGCCGCCAAAGATATGCAGCTTTTCGGCGGGATCAATCGTGCCAAGGCCAAGGCTGCCCGTTGAGGTCAGAACCATTTGCTCACTGCTGGCGGTTGAAAAAACCAACATCCCGCCATTGGTGGAGGTCGCATAGATGCTGTCGCCCACGCCATCGGTAATATGATCCGTATTGGGAGCGATATAGACGCCACTGGTTACGCGCCCCGCGCTGTCCACGTCCACCTGATTATAGGTTCCCGCCGCCACGATGTTCGTCAGCTTACCGCTGTCAAGGCTGTTGGCGCCTATGCGATCGACATTCAGCGCCGTCGTGGGCGAGATATCACCGCCGAATAAATTATCCAAAGCGCCGCTGGCCGTGCCGCTCCCCGTGCCGCCATGCGCGATTGGAACCGTGCCCGTGATGTTCGCGCCGTCCACGCTGCCCGCCTCGCCCGTGATATCGACGTTTAATGTTCCTGTTGTGCCCGTCAGGCCAAGGATGCTCCACGCCGTCGCTTGATCAGCCGCCGTGAACAAAGGACTGCCGACAGCGCCACCGCCCAAAGCCGTTCTGCCCGCCGCTGCGCTCGCCGCCATAAAGACGGCCTTGCCAACAACGCTTGCGCCCAGTGCCGTTTGCGCCGTGTCCACATCGCCCGATAAAAAGACCGCATCGCCAATCGCGCCCGCGCCCAGCAAGGTTGAACGCACAGCCGAAGCCGTCGCCGCGACATACGCGCTGGAGCTAAACAAATAATCGCCCATCGCCGTCGCGCCCAAAACGCCGCGCCCCGCCGCCGCATCGGTGGCGACAAACAAATCGTTGCCCACGGCGCTTGCGCCCAAAAGCTCTAGCCTTGCGGCGCTGGCCGTCGCGGCCACAAGCGACGATCCGGCAAACAGGTAATGGCCGATAGAGGTTGCGCCCAGCGTGTTCCTTGCGCCCGTCGCCGTTGACGCCAAGAACAAGGAATCGCCCGTGGTGCCTGACCCTAAATTAACGCGCGCCGTGGCGGCCGTGCTGGCGCCCGTGCCGCCGCTGACGATGGGAAGGGGCGAAGTTAAGTACAGCTCGCCAAACGTCGCCGTGTTGACGATCAGCCCCGTGGCCGTAATGATACCCAGATCAGAAACGCTGACCTTATTGCCCGTCTGCCCATATTCGACCGAGCTGCCCGTATCCTGCCACACCGCAGCGCGTTGGATCGCCGCGCCAACCGTCAGGCTGTTCATCTGATCGTCACCCTTGGGCGTATCGTCGCCGCACTTGGTCTCTAGCGTCGCGTTCGCGCCCGCCGAAATGACCTTGATCGCGGGCAAATCCGGTGAGGCGCGGGCGTTTTCCCACCGACAATAAACATAGAAATGCCCCCATGGATCAAGCTGCTTAACGCCCGCCGCCGCCGCAAAAACGCCCGCCTCAGCCGGAGAGCCCGTATCATCGGCAGTAGCATAATTGGTCGGCCGCTTGCTTTGATCGCCTGCCGCCACATCATCAAAAAGAACCAACTTTTCGGGAATGGCCGGAGCCACGGTACAATTCGCGCTGACAGCGCCACTGACTGGCGGGCAAAGAAGGCTTAGATCGGCGCTAAGCTGCGCCGTTGCCGAAAGGGTCGTGATCGCGCCCGCGATATCGTTTTTCGCCGTCGTCGCGTTGGTGACGTTGATGTTGCTGCGTAAAACTTGACTGATATTACTGAACAGCACGCCGCTGGCAACGCCCGCAAGCGCCAAAAGATAAAGGATCGGCGCAATCGCAAAACCAGCGCGCGGATCATGAGGTCGCGATTCGCAGGCGCACCCCTCCCCTTTGCGCTTTTTCTCAAAGCGCAGCGATCCTCTTTTGACAGGTTTGTGCTTTATGGTTTTTGCCACAAAGCCCTCACCGACAAAGCATCCTTTCGGGACAGAAACGTCAAGTCCAACCCCGCCCTGTATTCAACACACGCAAACTTTGTCCGCGCAAGCCTGCACGCACAACTGGTTTCGCCGGAAACCAAGGGCGAGTTTGCGATTCTAATCGTTAAAATTTAGTTCAGATGAAGTGAGAAGGTTTTCGCCACCATTGGCCCCAAAGAACCGCCGCCAAGGATATGGACGTGATAGTGCGGGACTTCTTGTCCGCCATTCGCGCCGCTGTTGGCAATCAGGCGATAGCCGCCCTCTGTCACACCGACCATCGCGGCAACCTTGCCAATGGCGCGGGCAAAGCCTGCAATGGCCGCATCGCTTGCGCCCGCCACAAAAGCCGCATGGTTTTCATAAGACCCCTTGGGGATCACCAGCGCATGAACGGGCGCGGCGGGATGAATGTCATAAAAGGCCAGCACAAAATCATCCTCATAGATTGTCTTGCACGGAATCTCGCCGCGCAAAATCCTAGCAAAGATATTCGATGGATCATAGGTCATGGCTATCCCCTTTTCCTGAGCAACACATAATAAGCGCCCTCACCACCGTGGTGCGAGGCGGCGGTGCGCACGGCCAAAACAAGGCCATCAAAGGGCGGCACATCGCACCAGCGCGGCAGGTTTGCGCGAAGGACGGAGGTTCCCTCTACCCCCTTGCCCGTGATGACAAGAAGCATGCGCTTGCCACGCGCGCTTTGCGTTTCAACGAACGCTTTAAACGCGTCATAGGCCATGGCTTCCGTTTGGCTATGAAGATCAAGCTTGGCTTCGATAAAAACATCGCCAAGGCTCATGTTGCGCTCAACGCGCAAATCAAGCGGTTCCTTCTTCCACACTTTGGGCAAAGATGGACAAGAAGACGGCGGAGCGAGAGGCTGCGAATCCTTTTTGTTCTCCTGCACAAACACGGCCAACGGCACAGCGCTTTTGGTTTGAAGCGGCGCGGCTTTTTCTGTTTTCTGTTTTTGTTGAGAAGCGGGCAGCGCCTCTTGTTCCCCCATGCGCTTCACGCCCTTGGCATAAAGCCCCCAAATATCTTGATCGTCCGCGCTGCTCATGGGGCTTCGTCCAGCGTCTTGGGCAACAACAGAAAATACGTCCCGCTCTCTTGCATCGTGCCCGCGCCACCCGCTGCCGCAGCGCCCGCGCCCCAAAAAAGGTCACCGCGCACAGCGCCCTTAATCGCGCCGCCCGTATCTTGCGCCACCACAAGGCGGCGCTGCGCCAGAGTTTCCAGCCACACAGGCGTGCCAAGCGGAACAAAAGACGGATCAACGGCAAGACTGCGCAAAGGCGTCAAGACAACGCCCTGCGCCCCCACCGCGCCCGCCTTATCGCTCTTTTTGAAAAAGACGACAGAAGGGTTTTCGTTCATCACGGCCTGCGCCTGATCCGGATGCGCGGCAAGCCAGCCTCTGATCTTTTGCATGGTCACAGGCTTTTCAATAGCGCCGCGCTGCGCCAAAACCTTTCCAATAGGCGTATAGCCATGGCCGTTTTGCGCGGCATAGCCAACGCGCACCACGCTGCCATCGTCCATCGCCACTTGGCCCGATCCTTGGATTTCTAAAAAGAACGCATCCACGGGATCATCCACCCACAAAAGAGGACGGGCGCGAGCGGCAAGACTTCCCGCCGCAACGTCTTGGCGCGAGTCATAGGGCACAAAGGCAGCGCCTTCCGCTTTGCCCGTTATCTTTTGCCCCTTCAACGATTCCTTGAACGCGCCAAGATCCGCCGTCAGCATATCGTCAGGCCGCGCCCACAGCGGCGTTTGATACGCGCCTTTTTGCGTCCATGCGCCGCGAAGCGAAGCTTCGTAATAGCCCGTAAAAAGCCCATTCCCCGCGCCATCAAAGCGATGCGGCGTGAAGTATTCTTCAAAAAAGCGCCTCGAGGCTGCCGCATCTTGGGGAACCGCGCGCGCCGCCGCGCAGACATCGCGCCAGTTTTCCTTGATCTTTAAAACGGCGCACGATTTTTGAAAAGAGGCCAGCGCCTCATCGTGCGCGTCCTGATCCCAACCTTGCAGCGAATCATAAGAAACAGGGACAAGCGCAGGCTTTTCGGGAGCTACGGCACAGCCCGCCAAAAAAAGAAACGCAAGCCCCCAAAGCCTCTTCATGAGCGCGTCTCAATCAACTGCCAATTAGGGTCAGCCGATTTCATATCACGACGAAAAACCCATGTGTCGCGCACTTCTTCAGCCTTGCCGACTTGGCCACCGATGACCTGCCCACCAGCATCGCGCAAGACGTTGACTTGGTGTGTCACAAACTCAACAGACAACGTCGAAAGAGAGCCTTGCGTTTGCGCCCCGACAATATCAGCGGCGGCAAAACGCTCAACATGATTTTCAAGAGTTTGCCCCTCGGCCTTTCTTTGACGAATGGCTTCTTCAAACGGCTTGATCACAGCGTTTCCCAAAAACCGCTGCACAGGCGTCATATCCCCCACAGCAAAAGCGGCAACAATACGCGAAAAAGCGACCCGCGCCCCTTCCAAGAACTTTTTTTCATCAAAGGCGGGGTCTATCGCCCGCACCTGATCCAACGCTCCGGCCAAAGAGGGCAAGGCATGCCCCGCAGGCGTCAAAACAGACGAA
>DYNT01000099.1 GCA_020720905.1 Micavibrio aeruginosavorus | reverse complement strand
TTTTTCAAGACCGCGCAGCGCCGCCCGCGCATGCCCCGCCACAATCTGCGCCTCAGCCAGAATAAGAACGACGGGCAACCAATCGGGACGAAGCCTTTTGGCTTTTTCCGCCAGCTCTAGCGCTTTTTTCGGCAACGATTCCCGCAGCGCGTTTTTCGCCTCCGCAAGCAGCAACGCAGCCTGCTGTTCATCCGCGATGGCAGCGGGAAGCGCTTTTCCTTGCCGCGCCTTGATCAAAGAGCCCTGCGCCGCGCCCCAGTTTTCCAGCTTCGCTGCCGCCTCAAATCGCACCAGATGTAACCATGGCACATCCTTCTTAAGCCCTTCCAAACCCTGCACCAGCCGCAGGACTTCATCATGATCGCCCGTGCGCAGCGCCGCCATGATCAACCCGCGATACCCCAAAACCGCCGTGTCTTGATCCTTCGTCATCGCTTGAAAAAGGCTACGCACCGCTTGATGATCGCCCGCTGCCTGCGCCGTTTGCGCCAACAAAAGGCGCGTCACCGGAGTCTCCCCCAAAAGCTTACGCGCCTTAACCGCATGATAGCCCGCCTGCGCCGCTTGCCCCGCCGCCAGAGAAGCAAGCCCCTTGGCAAGCTCGCTCTGTCCTTCTTCCATGGCGCATAGCTTACGGTTCTGTCGCCAAAAACGCGGGCCGTCCACGATTCCCCGCCACAAGCGATAAAGCAAAAGAAACGCATAAAGGGTCGCTGCCACAATCACGGCTAAAACCGCCGCCGATGTTTCAATCACCGTGTCATGCCACACAATCTGCGCCGTTCCAGGACGCTCGGCCAGCCATAAGGCAAGCGCCACGACAAGAACAAGACGAAGAAGAACCCAAGTTTTTTTCATGGGGATCCCATGGCGCGATCAATCAAGCGCGTTGAAAGCGTAGCCAGCAGCGTCTCCACGCCAGCCCTTGCCGCCGCACGCGCCCTCCAATCGGCCACAACCGTTTGGACAGCAGATGGCATCGCGGCAACCTTTTCCAAAGCAGCGGCCCAATGGCCTTGTTCAAGATCGCGATCAACAGCAGCAAAAGCCACGTCATCGCCCAGCGGGTTTTTCAAGGATTTGATGGACACCAGCCCCTTAAGAGCCACGATCAAGCGATCCGTCCACGTTTGTGCCGCTTCTTGACGCAATGCCGCTGTTGCAGGCGCGGCAAGGTCACGCCACTGCGCACGAAGAGAGGCCAGCGTCATGACGCCGCTTTGCGCTAAGGGCTCTAACGCGGTCAGCGTTTCGACAAGGTTGGCATCCTGCGCGGTTATTTTAAGCATCAATTGACGCTCAGCCTCAAAAGGCAGTCCTGAAAGAGCCGCGCTTTGCAACCGCGCATACGCGATGGCGGAGGCGCCATCAATGCTGGCCGCTGCCCGCCCCGCGCTTGCCAGTTGAACCGATTGATCCAGTTTCTCTTGTATCGCAGCAAGAGCCGCCGCAAGCGCGGCGATGTCTTCTTTTAATTTCTGCGCCTCTTGCAATCCAGAAACTTGCGGCTTTTCTTCTTCTCCAGCCACGGGGCTTGGCTCTATCGAAGCAGGCACGGCACGCTCGGCGGGAGGAAGAGCGGCTGGAGGAAGGGCAGACGGAATATCCATCAGCGCCCTTTGCATGAGAGCGCCAGCGCCTAAAGCCACGACAATCAAAAGCACCATGATAAGGACACGCGCCAAAGAAGCCGTTTTCGGCGGCGTGACTGTTTTTTCTGTTTCAGGCGTTTCCGTCATCATCAACCTCAAAGAGGAACATGCGTTGCAAGGCAGGTCATAAGATCTGTTTCCGTCGGCGCTTTTGCCGTAAGCACTGCCTGAAAAGAAAGCCGCGATAAGGGCAGAAGAACCGATGGGCTTAAGCCTATCGCGGTTAGGCGAGAGCAGCAAGGCTCTAGCTTATTCTGGCTGATAAGCTCGGCAAAAATGCCTGCCGTGCGCGCAGAATAAAAAAGCGCAGCATCAAACTTATGGTGCGACAGTAAAGACATAAGCTCCTGCGATAAGGCTTGCGTCGTCTCGGCCTTATAAACGCGCCATACGCGGATGTCTGACCATCCGGCATCGCGCAACATAGCGTAAAAAGCCGCTTCACGATCCTCGCCACCAATATGAAGGATAGGGCGCGTTTTGGCTTCTTGCCTTATCAAACACCGCGCTAATTCTTGGCTGTCGATGACAGCGCGGCGGATATCGATAAACCCGAACGCGCGCGCAGCCTGTGCGGTCTTTTCCCCCACACAATAGCAAGGGCAAGATAGAAAGGCCTCAACAGCCTCTTTGCGAGAAGACAAGACATCAAACACGACGCGGCTTGTTATGATGATAAGGGGCTGGCTTGCAAAAGACGGGCGCGGCGAGGCCAAAGGCTGGATCGTCAAAAGAGGCTCATGAAAAACACCATAGCCAAGCTGACGGAGCGTTGTGATCGATGGTGAGGCAAGAAGCAACGGACGCGTGAGGAGAACGACCCGCATAAAACGTTCCTACGCTTCGTCGCCAAAGAAATCCGGTGGCACGTCCGCTTTAATGCTTTGCCCCAAAGCGCGCCCTATCGATTCAAAGTCCGTTGCCACGCCTTCTTTTTCACGGCGAATAACACACGTGCCATCAGGCCTTGCCACCAGCGCGTCCAGATGCAACCGCTCTACCTCGTTGATCGTGGCCAAGGCGGCAATTGGTACGCGGCACGATCCATCCAGCACTTCTAACAGAACCCGCTCGCAAAGGGCGCACGTTTCACTGGGCGCGTGATTGACTCGACGCGCCCACGCGTACATCTCGGCATCGTCCGCACGCGTTTGAAGGCCAAGGCATCCTTGCGCCGCCGAAGGCAGCATCACCTTTGTTTCAAAAATAGATGCCGCACGATCCAAAACACCAAGGCGCGAAAGCCCCGCAACAGCCAATATCGTTGCGTCTGCCTCATCCGCCGCTAATTTACGAAGCCGCGTATCAACATTGCCGCGTAATGGGACAATGGTCAGGTCAGGGCGCACCGCCAAAAGCTGGGCGCGACGACGCAAGCTTGACGTCCCGATGCGTGCGCCCTTGGGCAAGTCCTCAAGGCGCGGCGCAATCGGAGATAAAAGGGCGTCACGCGGGTCGGCTCTCTCTAAAATCGCGGCAAACGCCAACCCCTCTGGGCCATGAATGGCAACATCTTTCATCGAGTGAACGGCGCAATCGATCATTCCGCTGAAAAGCGCCTCTTCAATCTCTTTGGTAAAAAGGCCTTTGGTGCCACCAAGGTCTAAAAAGCTTTGCTCCTTATCGCTGGGCTTCCAATCTCCCGTGGTTCGAATAGGAACAATCTCAATCTCACAGTCTTGATGGGCGGAATCTCGTGCGCGAAGAAGCTCATCACGCACAAGTTGTGCTTGAATAAGTGCCAAAGGACTTCCACGCGTTCCTAGTCGAAAACTTTTTTTCATCTCACGCTACCCAAAAACAGAAAGTTCTTACCCATAGGGGGTAGAATCGCTCTCAAAAACAGGCAAAATAACATTAACAATTTTTTTACCATAGAATCAACGAATTAGTTTCATAAAAATCGTGTATACTCCTCAATGCGCCTAACAGAAAGAGCTTTGCACAAAAAAAAGACCCCAAGGGGCCCGCATCACTTTTTAAAAAGGAGCCTTAAAATGTCAAACGCTGATATTAACAAAATCGCCTCGACCTTCTTGAGCATGGGGCTGTTCTTTTTCCCGCTCGTTATCGCCATGACCACCCCGACGACGCGATTTTTGGCCACGATCAAGTTTTTCCATAGGAGCAATAGCCTTTTGACTGATGGGCGCAACGGCCTGCGTCAAAACTTGGGGCAAGGTGTTGGGCAACGTCTGTGGCTGCGTTACGACGTTTGATGTTGGAGGAAGAGGTATCTGGGCGATCTGCATGGGGAACCCCCTTTGGGGAGACTCAAAAGACAAAAGAACCTTACCACAATATTACGACTTCGCAATGAACATTTTCTTAACCCTTCCATGATCTAATATAACTAAGGGATATTTTAAACAAATGCTCCACAATCACAGCACCCTAGACGAGAGCGAGATGGACAACAGTATTCATAAAGAGCTTCCTGCCCTGCTCGCTTTGGCTCATGACCGTAGTGAGGAAGGCCGTCTTGCTCTTGTCGGCAAGCTTTCTGACGTTTTTCTCAACCCCCCTGCTTCGCTGACGCACAAAGAAGAAGTCCTTGTTGCTAAACTGATCGAAGATTTGATCCAACACGAGAACCCTTCCGTTCGCCAAGCGCTGATAAGTCAATTTGCCAAAGCCGTTCAGGCACCACGCGAGGTCGCCGTTCGGATTGCGCAAGGCCCCATCGAAATCGCACGTGATATCCTGATAATGAATGAAAATCTTAGCGATGACGATTTGATTTTGATCACAAAAACAAAGCCTAACGATCACGCGCTGGCCATTGCCTCAAGGGTGAGCATCAGTGAAGCCGTCGCCGATGCGCTCATGACGACGGGCAGCCTTCAGATTATGTCTTTGGTCGCCGAAAATCTGGGCGCTCACCTCTC
This sequence comes from Micavibrio aeruginosavorus, assembly GCA_020720905.1. Lineage (GTDB taxonomy): Bacteria > Pseudomonadota > Alphaproteobacteria > UBA9219 > UBA9219 > UBA8914. The sequence continues at coordinate 366 of DYNT01000099.1, read as the reverse complement.
GCTCCATGCCGTTGAAGTTATGGTTGAAGCAGCAAGGCTTGCCTCTGTTTTGCAAAAACCGATCCTTGCAAGGCCAGAGCTCACCGCCGATAGCGCTATGCGCCTTTTTTGGTGGGTTGAAAAAGACCTGCGGCGCGCCACAATGGAACGCTTTGGGTATGGGCCGGGGCGCCTTGAGGCCGCACTGGATCAAGCCACCGAAGAAAAGATGAAAGCTCATATCTTCGAAAGCGAGAATGATGCGGCCATGCAGAATCTTGCCGATTGGCTTGAAGAAAGAGCTGTCCTCACGACCAAGCTTATTCCCCCTATGTTGCGCATGGGACATTATCGGTTGTTCAACATTACGCTCAGCCGGTTAAATAA
>DYNT01000098.1 GCA_020720905.1 Micavibrio aeruginosavorus | reverse complement strand
ACAAGCAAACGCGGCCAAAAAGTTTTCGGGTTTTCAAGTTGACGTAGTATATAATGGCCTCTGCGGGCGCATAACGGCGAATAAAAAAGGGCTTGGATTTCTCCAAGCCCTTTTATCTCTTGCGAGAACGATAAGCCGTTAAAAGCTTATTCGCCCTTCGCTGTGTTCTTCAACTTTGACAAAGCGCGAACCTTGACGCGAACGCTCGCGGGTTTGGCATCGGCCTTCATCATTTCGCCTGTGGCGGGGTTGCGGATCAGCGTGCCAGCCTTGCGGGCAGGAACCTTGCGCAACGAGATTTTCAAAACGCCAGGAAGCGTGAACTCACCAACACCCTTGGGATGAACTGATCCCATCATGGTGTTGACCAGTGTATCAAACATACCAGTCGCGACTTTGCGTGACACTTCGTTTTGTTCAGCGATCAAGCCGATCAACGCTGACTTGGTCAGCGTTTCCTTGACAGGACGAACGGCTGTTGCTGTTTTGACGGTTGCTTTTTGGGCCATAAGACTCTCCTAAGGTTTGAATGTGAGCTGAAAAGAATAAGGGTGAATCACATCAGCATCCCTATTGTGTTAGCAGCAAATTCACGCGATGCAATCGGGATAATGCAAGAATCGCCTTAAAAAGCGCATTTTTTATTGGGGCGCGTCTTTTTGCTAACAAAGGCGGGGGCGGCGAGGGGGTTAGCGCGCTGCGGCTGTAGGCGGTTTGGCCAAGGCAAGGATGGCTTTGGCCATTTGATCCCTAGCGGCGAGAGCCTCGGCTTTGTCTTTGTTTTGGCCTTCATGGGTGAAAACGGTAAAGCCACCTTTGGGGGTCAGATAGAAAAGGAGCGCCACGATAATGGCCGATTCGTTTTCTGGAGGCTTGGGGGTGCAAACAGCGCGGGCGAGGCGCAGGGTCAAGCCGCCCGCTTTTTGTTCGCGTTCAATATCGACTTTAAAGGTTCCCTCGCACTGGTTTTTCAGGCCATTCATATAAAGGCCGATCAGATCGCCAAGCGATTTGTCTTGCGGTGCTTTGCGTTCGCGAATGCCACCCAAAACATTCCCCGTTTTCCAGATATAATCAGCGGGGCGTTCTTCGGGCGGGACACCTGCCATGGCCATGGGGACAATGTCGGTAAAGCCAGCGGTGATTAAAAGAGCTTTCAGCGTTTCTGGCAAAGCCTTTTCGTTTTGAGCCGCCACCTCATTTTTCTTCCCCTTGTTTTCTTCAAGGCACGCTTGCAACGAGTCAAAAAGAGGCTTGATAGTGGGCAGAGCAAAGGCAACGGCCTTGTTGGCTGTGCCGACAGAAAGCGTTTTGGCAGAGGCGAGCTGTTTGCGGAATTTAGGATTTGCCCCCATTTGCAACAAAAGGGTGCTGTCATCGATGGCTTGGGCGCGGTTCTTGCGCCCCTCTTGGCTATCCAAGGTAAGCGTGATGTCATACCGTGCGCCTATTTCAAAATGGCCATCGGGTATTGTGAGCCCTACGTTAATCTGATTTTCCGGTGATTGAGCAAGGGTCATCTTGCGCCCATCGCTATAAGTATGGGCGATAAGGCAAAAGCCAAAGCGGCCATCAGGCTCAAACACGGGATGCGCCTTGGCCAAGGGCGTTTTGCTGCCTGCAAGAGCAGGCACTGAGGTCAAGCATAGAACAAGAAGGGCGGGCAGGACGCGCATGGGACTTATTTTATACAAAAAACCACTCAACTGCCAATCTTAAGTTTTTGTGTTTTCTGGCGCGGGATGGTAGAAGCGTCGGTATGACAAAATCTTATACGATGGCAGAAATTGCCACTCTTCTGGGAGCCAAGCTGATTGGCGATGGCTCTCTTGTTGTCTCGCACGTGGTGCATCCAGCCTCTCTTTTGGCTCCTGATGCCTTGGTTTTGGCGATGGATAAAACCTTTTTGCCTATGCTGGCGCAAAGCGCGGCTAAGGCTGCCATTGTTGCAGACGAAAGCGAAGTGCCTCCCTCGATCCTTGCCTCAATTTCTGTGGGGCGTTCGCGTGTGGCGCTCTCTACGCTGACCCGTTTGTTTGAAGAGGTTGTGGTTGTCCCCGTGGGCATTCATCCGACAGCCGTGATCGAAGAAGGCGCCATCATCGCGCCGGATGCGCGGATCGGCGCGCAATGCTTCGTGGCCTCAGGCGCGGAAATCGGCGCGGGCACGACCCTGCATCCCCAAGTTTACATAGGCTCTAAGGCCAAGATTGGCGCGGGCGGTTGTTTTTATTCCGGCGTGCGAATTGGTGCGCGGGTTGACATTGGGGCGCGGGCGATGATCCATTTCAACACCTCTATTGGCGCGGATGGGTTTAGTTTTGTCACGCCGCAGATGGGCAGCGTTGAAAGCGCCAAAGCAACAGGCGAGGGGGGCGGTGCATCCAACACGATGCTGATGCGGATTGCTTCGCTGGGTTCTGTGATCCTTGGCGATGATGTTGAGATTGGCGCGAACAGCTCCATTGATCGCGGCACGATTATTTCAACGCGCATCGGCTCTGGCACAAAAATCGATAATCAGGTTCAAATTGGCCATAATGTGCAGATTGGCGAAAACTGCATGCTGTGTGGCCGCACAGGTATTGCGGGCAGCGCCGTGATCGGCAACCGCGTGGTGTTGGGCGGCGCAGTCGGCGTGGCCGATCATGTGAAGATTGGTGACGACAGCGTCGTGATGGCGATGAGCGGCGTCGCAGGCAACCTGCCTCCTCAAAGCCTTGTTGTGGGCGTGCCCGCCAAATCACGCAAGAAAATGATCAACGATAGGCACAATCTGGCTCGCATTAAAGGGCTGGTTGAAAAAATTGCCGATCTGACGCTCCGCCTTGAGGCGTTGGAGAATAAGGGAGCCTAGACGCTCCCTCAAGGCGGCGTTGACTCCGCGTGGACAAAAAAACAAATCTTCATTCACGAGGGGTATACAGCGAAGGCTTTTTTGTTTTGGCTTGCGTTGTGGAAGGAGAGCTTTCGTCAAAGATGATGCGTGACTCTTGATGAAATCGTTTTCGTGTTTTTAAGTGGACGGATTATACAAAACCATATCATAAGACAAATAGATGAAAGGTGTGTAAGATTTGCAACACCCCTGTAAAGAGAGAAATTTGAATCATGACGTCAAAAACGGATGAAAGAAAAGTGATCGCAAAACAAAAACGCATCGGTCTTTTGGGCGGGTCTTTCAACCCCGCGCATGAGGGGCATGTGGCGATGAGTCTCTTCGCGTTGGCGCGTCTTAAACTGGATGAAGTTTGGTGGGTGGTATCACCATTAAATCCCTTGAAAACACGGGATGAAATGATGCCTTATGCCACACGTGTCAGACGCGCGCGCGCCTGCGCCGCGCCGCATCAAAACATCATCGTGACGGACATCGAAAAACGTCTTGGCACGCGCTACACCATCGACACTTTGCTTGCGTTGAAGAGATGCAATCCGATGAAAAAATTTGTCTGGTTGATGGGCGAGGACAACTTAAAAACGATCTCTTTGTGGAAGGCGTGGCAACAGATTTTCCTTGAGCTACCCGTTGCTGTTTTTCGCCGATCGGAGTATTCTGATTCGAACGTAAGGGGTGACGCTCATGCCGTCTTTGCAAAAGAGCAGGTGCCTTTGACGTTGGCCGAGGATCTGGCCGAGACCAACCCGCCCGCCTGGGTGATGTTGGACAATACAGTGAATCCCTTGTCTGCGACGCAGATAAGACAACGAAGTAAGGTCGCTTCAAAATCTAACCCATCCAATGAAGGAGTACTAGAAATGGTAGTCAAGAAACCAGCCGTTAAGAAGGCCGTGAAGAAACCAGCCGCTAAGAAGGTCGTTAAGAAGACCGTTGCGAAGAAGCCAGCGGCTAAGAAGGTCGTTAAGAAGGCTGTTGCCAAGAAGCCAGCGGCCAAGAAGGTCGTTAAGAAGGCTGTTGCTAAGAAGCCAGCCGCTAAGAAGCCAGCCGCTAAGAAGGTTGTGAAGAAGACAGTCAAGAAGTAATCTTGAGTGTCTTTTTATGCCCCATCCGCCTTGCGGGTGGGGCATTTTTATTGCATGGTGTGTAGTGTTATACCCCTCGTGAATGAAGGGTTGGTTTTTGGCAGGTAAGAAAAAAATAAGAAAATGGGATCCCCGCTTTCGCGGGGATGACGAGTACGGGATCAAACTTAAACATAAATCCCGTCATGCCAGCGCAGGCTGGCATCCCATTTGGTTTCTTGACTGTTTGCCAACTCTTTAAATGTTTTGGGTAAAAAATAGCAATTGGAGAGTTCCTGATGGTTGTTAAGAAAAAAGTTGCCCTTCCTAAAAAAGCGTCTGCGAAAAAAGTTGCTGTCAAGAAAGTTGCCATCAAGAAAGTTGTGGCCAAGAAAGCGCCTGCAAAAAAAGTCGCGGTGAAGAAAGTTGCCGTCAAGAAGGTTGTGGCTAAGAAAGCGCTTGCAAAAAAAGTCGCGGTGAAAAAAGTTGCCATCAAGAAAGTTGTGGCTAAAAAAGCGCCTGCAAAAAAAGTCGCGGTGAAGAAAGTTGCCGTCAAGAAGGTTGCCGTCAAGAAAGTTGTGGCCAAGAAAGTCGTTGCTCCAACGCCTGCCGTGGCTTCTCCCCTTAGCCAAGAACCCCTTGGCCTTCCTGAGCAGATGAGAGATGCAGCGTTGCTGGTGTTGGATGAGCGGCAGGCTGAGGACGTGATGGCTCTTGATGTGCGGGGGCGTAGCGCGATTGCGGATCACGTCATCATTGCCTCTGGCCGTTCGGCGCGTCAGTTGGCGGCGATGGCTGACTATATTAGAGAGGCTTTCTTTAAGCTGGGCGTTAAGCGCGTGCGGGTTGAAGGTTTGCCGCAAGGCGATTGGGTTTTGATCGATGCGGGCGATATTATCCTTCATTTGTTCCGTCCCGAAGTGCGTGCCTACTATCACATCGAAACCATTTGGTCGGCGACGACGCCTGTTGAAACAGGGGTATGAAGACGCGCATTCTGGCCGTT
>DYNT01000097.1 GCA_020720905.1 Micavibrio aeruginosavorus | reverse complement strand
GTTTGTCGCGCTGTTTTCACTTTCAGCGCAAGCTGCAACAATTCCCGTTGACTTTAATGGAACGCCATCAGGCTCCAACCAGTATTACGTCGATATGGGCTATGTTCCCGCCGATCAATACGGCGCTATCAACACAACGCCTTTCTTTGGTCTACACGATTACGTTGCAAATGGTTCTTTGGCAGGTAAGACGGCGATCACGTTCACTTACAACATTGTCCCTGCCACCGTCACCAACGGCTTTATTGGCTCCGTTGATTTTTGGTCTACGCCCGTAGAACCCTCAAGCGACTACGTGATCACAACAAACAAGCTGGAAAGTAATATTTTCACGCTTATGATTTCAAACCTTCTTGACTCAACGCTGTCCTTCTCGGCTGGGCTCATGCTCTCGCCTATGTTTCAAGGCACTGTGAATACAACTTATAACACGGTCTCCAACGTTCCGCTTCCCGCTGCTTTGCCTTTGTTTGGCTTGGGTCTTGTTGGTCTGGCTGGTTATCGTGCCAAAAAGAGCAAGAAGGAAGCCGCGACGGCTTAAGCTTTTAAAGTCTTCTACCTTATCCAAAAGAGAGGGTTGCCAGTTTGGCAGCCCTCTCTTTTTTTGCCTTTTATCGCCACCCCCCCCTAAACGGTGCATTTTAGCCACATGAAAGCATTGTTGATGATGCTTTTTCGCCCGATTTCATCTATTGTTAAGGCATACAAGAGTAAATGTTGGAGCGCTTTCTAGAACGATTATTAAAGGATTGTTCTTATGTCAGGGGTTTATAAAAACAGCACATTCCCCCGTCTTCGTCTTCACGAAGGGCGTGATCTTGACCGCATGGACAAAACAGTCAAGGCTATGTCCCAAGCGACCTTATGGAGCGCGTATCAAGCCGACATCAACCACACGATCCAGCATCAAAACAGGGTGGCGCTTCTCTCCTTTGAAATGGCGACACGACTAGGGCTATCCCATCAAGCGCGCACCATCCTTTATGAGGCCGCGCAGTATCACGATATTGGCAAGCTCAAACTAAGGCCTTCAACGATTTTTAAACCCGGCAAGCTTTCTACGCAAGAATTTGAAAGCATCAAAGATCATGCACGTAACAGCTATAAGATTCTTAGCCATGCCAAGGGGCTTGCACATGCCTCTTCGGTTGCCGTGATTGCGCTTCAGCATCATGAACGCCTTGACGGTTCTGGCTATCCCTTTGGCCTGACCGGCAACCGCATAACGCCAGAAGCCAAGATCCTTGCCGTGGCCGATGTCTATGACGCGCTAACCAATAAGCGTTGCTATAAAAGCGCCATGAACGACGAAAAAGCCTTGGCTATTTTGGAACATGGCATCGGCGGCCAATTTGATTCCGATGTTTTTCAGACCTTAAAAAAGGTTGTGATGCGCCCCAGCGCCTATCAAGAACAACGCGCCCTGCCTTTGCGTCCATCACGCGCCCCAGCAGAAGTTATGGCCCAACCCCTCTCCCTCGCTTTTCATTAGATTTTTGTCTGCGTTTTTCTTTGCGAGTACACGCAGCCGCAATAGGTCTGGCGGTAAAAGGCTTCCTCTTTGGCCAACGCCGCGCCGCGCTCCGCGCCGCCGCAACGCCGCCAATTATAATCCCAAAACGTCACATCAGGGTGATGGGCGGCGGTGGCAAGCCCTGCCTGATGCACCTGCGCCTGATCCTTATGGCGCGAGATGGATAGGCTGGTCGCCATCCACGCAAAACCGTTTTCATGCGCGTAGAGCGCCATCCTTTCCATCCGCATCGCAAAGCAAGCCGCGCAGCGGCGGCCACGCTCTGGCTCTTGCTCCAGCCCCTTGATGCGGGAAAACCAAACCTCTGTATCGTAATCGGCATCAACGAACGGCACGCCATGCTTGGCTGCAAAGCGCACGACTTCGGCCTTGCGGCGCTCATACTCCTGATGCGGATGGATATTGGGATTATAGAAAAAAAGCGTGGGAGCAAGGCCGCTGGCCAACATACCTTCGATAATCGCGCACGAACATGGGGCGCAGCACACATGCAGCAGCAAACGCGACCCCGCTTCCATGCTTTGGGGAATTTCATAAGGGACAGGCGGCACAGAAAGATCGATCATGCTTTTGTCTTTTCCTTATACGCGCACAAATCGCGCACGGGGCAAGCGGGACAGTCGGGCTTCTTCGCCTTGCAGACATAACGCCCATGCAAAACAAGCCAATGATGCGCGTTCTTCATCCACTGTTGCGGCACAACTTGCAGTAGCTTCTCCTCGACTTCTTCAGGCGTTTTACCGACCACAAGCCCCATGCGGTTGGCCACGCGAAACACATGCGTGTCCACACCTATCGTCGGCTGCCCAAAGGCAACATTCAGCACGACATTGGCCGACTTGCGCCCCACGCCCGCCAAACTTTCCAAAGCCTCGCGCGTGGAAGGAACCTCGCCGCCGAAATCATCGACCAGTTTTTGCGACAAAAGGAGGATATTTTTGGCCTTATTGTTGAGCAAATTGATGCTTTTGATGTACGTTTTAAGGCCGTTTTCGCCCAGTTTCAGCATCGCTTCAGGCGTTTTGACCTTCTTAAAAAGCGGTGCGGTGGCTTTATTCACGCCCACGTCCGTCATCTGCGCCGAAAGCACCACCGCCACCAAAAGCGTATAGGGATTGACGTAGTCCAGTTCACTCTTCGGATCGGGGCGAAGCGCCGCAAGGCGAGAGAAAAGCTCATGAACATTGGATTGTTTCATTCTTTTGATATCCTTGTTATCCTTTTTTCGTCCTTTAAGGAATCATGCCATGATGACTGGGCTCAAGCAACGCTCTTAAACGCCTTTTACGTCAAAACGAAGGTGCGGCTTTACAGCACGCCTTAACCAACTTATAGTTGAACCAGCTTATTTCCGTAATTTCCCGTAGCGTCATCGCGAGGAGTCCATCGGGCGACGTGGACGAGGCCTCGCAATGACGAAGGGGGTATGACGGAAATTATCCGTTTTGACTATAGAATAGAGACTTACTATTAAAGGTTATCATCATGAAAAACCGCGTCCTTCTTTTGTCTTTGCTTGGTTTCATCACCGCGTGCGCAAGCGAGCCACCGCGCCCCAACCCCATCCATCTGGATTATGCATCGCTGGGAAAGATTATGCTGGACGCGCAAGACCTGCGGATTATTGATCGCACGCAAAATACGCCCCAATGGCAGCCCTATGTCGGCCATCTGTTCCAACCCACCTTGACGGATGCCGTTCACCGCATGGCTGCCGACCGCCTACAAGCCGCCGGAACGCTGGGCCACGCCACGCTCATCATCAAAGACGCCAATGTGACCGAGCAATCGCTCAACACCTCTTCGGATTTCGAAAGCCTTTTCACGCGTCAGCAAGCCACCAAATATATTGGCCGCATCGAAGTCTCGCTTGAGGCTCAATCCCCTGCCGATGCCAGCGTTGGCATGGCGACGGCGCACGCGATCTATAGCGTCAGCTTGCCTGAAGACCCAACGGAGATTGAGAAACACGAAGCTTATAAAAAGCTCCTCACCAACTTGATGGCCGATCTCAATAAAGAGTTAGAGCGCGGCATCAGGAGGCATATGTCTCGCTTTATCCTGAACGATGCCGCGATAAACGCCCCCACGCCAACCCATGATTCAGCCTTAACGAGCGGCACGGCAAGGTAACACCCCCATGCCCTCCACCAGCAGCGTCCTCCCCGTCTTTCCCCTACGCGGCAGCAAGGCGCGGGGATTGGCTTTTTTTCTTTTAGCTCTTGCGCCGCTTTTGATCGGCGCATTGGCGCTATCTCTGGGACAAGACACCAACTGGGATTTGCGCAACTATCATTGGTATAATGCCTATGCTCTTATAAGCGGGCGGCTTGGCCTTGACCTTTTGCCATCGCAAACGCCGTATTTTTACAATCCCGCGCTGGACGTTCCCTTTTTCCTTTTGGCCAGCCACACAAGCGCGAAGGTTGCGGGCTTTATCCTTGGCGCGGTGCAAGGGCTTAACGTCATCCTCCTTTTTATGCTGTGCCACGCGACACTGATCATCCCCAATGCGCGACAAAAAGTCATCGTTTGTTTTGCTCTTGCCATGTTTGGCATGCTGGGTGGCGGCGGCATCGCGCAAATAGGCACAACTTTTTATGACAATATCACAAGCCTTGGCTTGTTCGCCTCGACGCTGATGGTCATCCGTTTTTATCCTCGCATGATTTATGCGCCGTGGCGCATCGCGCTTTTCTTCGCGTTTATAGCGGGTCTTCCGGCAGGCGTGATGATGGGATTCAAGCTACCCTTCGTGATCTTTTGCATCGGTCTTTGTGGAGCACTGCTGCTGGTCACAGGAACGTGGACGCGGCGCTTATGGATCGCCTTTGGCTTTGGCCTTGGCGTTTTGGCTGGCCTTGCCATCGCCTTAGGGCCGTGGGCATGGCACTTGCACGAGCATTATCAAAGCCCCCTCTTCCCCTATTTCAACGATATCTTCAAATCGCCCCTTGCGCCGCCAGAGAGCGGTCGGGACATGCAGTTCCTGCCGACGACATGGCGCGACCGCCTGCTCTTTCCCTTTATCTTCACCGCCGTGCCGTGGCGGGTGGGAGAGATTCCATGGCGCGATTTACGCATCCCCGCTCTTTATGTTCTGTTGCCGCTGTGCGCCCTGATCCGCCTTGCCTATGGCCGCAACAAGCACGCGCCAGAGCGCCTCGTATCCTTTTACGCCACGCGCTATCTTTTGTGGTTAGCCATTCTGTCCTATGCCCTGTGGCTATTGATGTTCGCGATTTATCGTTATCTAATCCCGCTTGAGATGATCGCACCGCTTTTGATCGTTGTGGCTTTGGGGATGCTACCGCTACGTCCTGCACCACGCACCATGCTAACCTTCTATATTCTGCTTGCCCTCGCCGTCACCATTCAAGCGGGCGATTGGGGACGCAAGAAGCCGTGGCTGGAGACGGTAGCCCCCGTCACGCTTCCCGCCATCGAAAACCCAGCCCAAACCATGAT
>DYNT01000096.1 GCA_020720905.1 Micavibrio aeruginosavorus | reverse complement strand
GCATGATAAACTGCGACCCGCCAGAGGTCAAGATGCAGCGCACGTGCGCCCCGCGCTCTTTTAAACGGCGGATGAGGTCAAGGCTTTTATACGCCGCGATGCCACCAGAGATGATCAAAAGGATGCGGCGTTGGGACAGGGAAGGCTGTAGGGCGCCCCTCTCTTTTTCAGTCGAAGATTTCTTGCGCATAAGCCCCCCAGAAGTCTGCTTTTTGCATAGACCCTTTGATCGATCCAAAATGGATTTTGCACCATGTTGCCTGACACGATTTGATTATGCCAATGGCATTCGCTTCGATCTTGGCCACAACGGGCGATGTTAGGGAATCGCTGCTATAAAGAGATTTCCCCTCTTGCGTGACGATGGCTGTTCGTTTGCCAGTCAGACCGTTTTTGTGAACCCATCCTTCCGATCCTTCCCAATCGCGAATGCGCCGCCAAATGTCGAACTCGGCGATTATTTCAACCGGAAGACCTTCGGTGTGATAAACCCATTCAATAGGATAACGCGTTCCAGGCCCTGTGCGCAGGTTGACATCATCCGTATGAAGGGAAGCAAAGCGCGGGAGCGGCAGCCTCGTGCTGGATGCTTCTGGCGTTTGCTGTTCCTTTGACTGGGCATAGGCGGCATGAGCCATTATGATCAGGCACAGGCTAAGCAGAAAAGGGAATCTTGAGTGGATCATTGTTCTCATATGGGGTTTGAATAGGTTCTTTTTAAGGCAAAAAGGCAGGCTTTGTCTTTCCCTTTCTTTTTATAACAGGTGGCGAGAAAATCATACCATTGTAAGCGTATCTTTAATTATTTTTTGTTTGAAATAGGTTTGACTGATTAACGCGGTTCTCTCCCCCTCCCTTTTTTTAAAAAAAGGATATTCATGCGCGGTTTTCGATCCTTGTCTTATCGTATGCTTCTTCTTTTGGCACTCCCGCAGCTTATGGCGTTGGGGTTGTTTGGTTATTGGGGGAATAATAATCTTAGCGCGTTTTTAGTCCTTCTTGTTCTTGTCGGTAATTTTGCCCTTATCGTTGCCCTTTCGGACATGTTGTATCAGCAAAAGCAGGCTCTTTTGCGCATGCGTGCGGCAGAAAAGAATAATACCCTTTTTGCATCGGCACTGCAAAGCACGCGCGTGGGGGTTCTCATCCGTGATATGATAAGGCCGGATAAACCCATTGTTTTTGTGAATGAGGCTTTTACCAAGCTGACAGGTTATTCTTTTGAAGATGTTTGCGACAAAAAACTAGGTTTTTTATTTGGCTGGAATACGGCTTTGGCGTCTCAGTCAGCGTTTGAGCGCGCTATGGAGGCGCATGAAACGGCGGCTTTAGAGCTTCTCCTTTACCGAAAAGACGGCTCCCCCTTTTGGAGTGAATGGAACCTTAGCCCGTCTTTGGATAAGGCTGGGTTCCCCAACTATTACGTTAGCTTTTTCACCGATATCTCAGCCATTAAGCAAACGCAGGAAGAACTGACGCAGGCCAAAGCGATGGCGGAGCAAGCCGTTGCCGTGAAAACAAGCTTTTTGGCGATGATGAGCCATGAAATCCGAACGCCTCTGAACGGTGTTTTGGGCGTGCTTAAACTTCTTAAAGATACGCCCTTGGATGATGAGCAGCGTCATTTGGTTGCCATGGCCAACACGTCCAGTTCTGTCTTGCATGGCATTATCAATGATATTTTGGACTATGCCAAGATGGAGGCGGGCAAGATTGATATCATTCCCGAACCTCTTTCGATCAGCGCGGTGTTAGAGGAAATCACGACGTTTGCGCAAGCGCTTTTAGGGGAAAAAAAGATCACGCTGGTGTTTTCTTGCGCGCCTGATGTTGCGCCAAGGATTCTTGGCGATGGGGGGCGGTTGCGTCAGCTTCTTTTGAATCTAGTCTCTAACGCTATTAAATTCACGGACGAGGGCGTTATTTCTTTGCGCGTTGTGGTGATGATGCCCCAAGACGTTGATGGTCAAGAGGGTCAATTGCTGCGGTTTGAGGTTCAAGATTCAGGGATTGGCATCAGCCTTCTGGATCAACAAAAACTGTTCCAAGAGTTTAATCAAATCGAGCGGTCCTATACGCGCCGCTTCGGCGGGACGGGGCTTGGCCTTGCGATTTGTCGGCGCCTTGTCATGGTGATGAAAGGCGAGATCGGCGTAGAAAGCCAGCAAGGGAAGGGCAGTAAATTCTGGTTCATGCTGCCGTTGCCTATAGCGCCAAAGGACGAGCGATGCGTGGTGGTCGATGAGGTTGATCGTCCCAAGCCGATGCAGGTTCATGACTCGCGGGATCGTTGGATTTTATTGGTTGAGGATAACGAGATTAACCGCCTTATTGCCAATCGTTATTTGCAAAAGATTGGCCTGAATGTTGATGAGGCGCATCATGGAAGGCAGGCCGTTGAACGCGTTCAGACAAGAAAGTATGATTTGATTTTCATGGATGTCTCGATGCCTGTTATGGATGGGCTGGAGGCCACGCGCTGTATTCGCGCCTTGGGCGGCTATAACGCAGACGTGCCCATCGTTGCGCTGACCGCGCATGCTATGGATGAAGATCGCGCCATGTGCATGGCGGCGGGCATGAATGATTATCTTAGCAAGCCCCTTGAGTGTTGTCGTCGGCTTCATCATGTGATCGAGCGTTGGCTTCATATGACCAGTCAATGTCATGAGGAAGAGGAAACGGGCGTCGTTTCTACGCCGTCCTCTTCTGTGCCTGTGGTGGTGGCGGCTCCCGATCCACTTCTTTTTGATCCCAAAGTTTTAGAGCGTATGAAGCAGGATTTGGGCGCAGAGGCTGTTGCTTTGGTGACAAAGACTTTTCTTGAGGATTCGGCCAAGCGTATTCTTTTCCTCAAAGAGCAGGATCACGGCTTGATCAAAGAAACCGCCCATACGCTTAAAAGTTGTAGCGCTAGTTGTGGCCTTATGCGGCTCAGCCAACTGATGGCGGATTTGGAAAAAGCGGCAAGAGAGCGCGAGGCGGAAAAGCTTCAAACCCTTTTGCCCTTGGTGGCCGATATTTATGCGCTCTCTTGCTCTCGGCTTGAAAAAGAACGGGCGCACTTTGTGATGTATTAATCCGACCATAAGTTGGTTCACAAAAAAACAAATAATCCTATTGTCATCCCCGCCTTCGCGGGAATGACACAAAAGGATAGAGTCATTCTTCATAAACTTACTTTCGTTCTCATTAATAGACCCCCTTTGCTTACCTCACCGTCATCCCCGCGCCCTCGTCCCGCCGCCCTTGCGGCGGGCGAAAGGGCACAGCGGATGGCGCGATAGCGTCAGACGCGTGATGCGGAACCCATCGCCTGAAATGGCCAAGAGCGACTCTGGTGAAAGGTTCAGGTGATGGGACCCGCCTCTTCGTCCCGCTCTACGCGGGACTTTGTGCGGGATGACGAGGGGGGGGCAAGAAGGGTTTGGCGTTTATAAAACTTTTATGATAAAAATGAAGCGTCCTGTTCTGGGATAGAGATTCGTTTTAAACCCCTTATCATCACCGATGTTTCCTGTCCTTGATAAGCTTTCCTCTTCGCTCCTCCCTTTTTTGAGATTGTGCCGCGCATGTCTTCTGATGTCTTCCTTACGCTTTATGAAATGCCGGAAACACAAGACGGCGTTGTTCATCTTGATCCTTCTGACATGCGCGCCTTGGGGGTTGTTCTAGGCGATTTGGTTGGCATTGAAGGTGGGCGGGTTGGGCATCTGCTGGTTCAATCGGCTTTTCTGGGTGATCATAACCAACGCTTAGCGCGGGTCAGTCTCCTGACGGCACGCAATCTTGGCGTGATGGCGGGACAGAAGGTGCGGGTGTTGCCCGATCGTGTCAAGCTGCCCGTGGCGGAGCTTGTCACGCTTCAAGCTAAGGATTCCATCGATCAACTCCATTTGATGGCTCGCGAAAAACAATTGGCCAGTCATTGTCTGAAGCGTGCCGTTGCGGTGAATGATGAATTAATCTTCCCTACGCTTGATCGCTTTCCTTTGCAGGTTAAAGTGACGGGCGTTGTGCCTGCCGATACGGCTCAAATAGGAAACAACACGGTTTTTGTTATAGAGCAGGAGACTCTTTCGGCTGATTATGGTTTGCCTTCTCTTGGGGGCTTGCGTGAAATCTATCGAACCTGCCAAAAATTGACGCAAGCTCGCTTTTCTCAAAGTGGTTCTGGGGCGCAGGCTGCGCGTTCGATTTTGCTGACGGGGGCTGAAGGGTGTGGCAAGGCTAAGCTGGCCTCGCGGCTTGCCAAGGAAAGCCATGCGGCTTTCTACAGCCTTGATGCTCATCACCTTATCAACCAGTGGCTAGAGCGCGGCACGGCAGGTCTTGAAGACAAGTTGGCCGATGTTGGGCGAAGCGGCTCCGCTTTTCTTCTTTTGGATCATTTGGAAGCGTTAGCGCCGCAAGGAGAGGCGGAAACGTCCCTTGCCAAAGCGTCTCATGCGTTGATGGAGCAAATTGGGGGCTTGCTGGATGATTTGTCCATGCATCCCCAAGTTGTTGTTTTTGGTGTTTTGGCTGGGGATTCTTTAAAGCTTGCCCGACTCTTGCCCCGTTTTGATTTTCGCCTTCACGTTGATGCGCCTAACCGGTGGGGGCGGCGCGAGATTTTGTCTTGTGCGACAAAAGATTTTGTGTTGGCGGAGGATGTTGATTTAGACGTGCTGGCCGCCATGTCGGGTGGTATGACGGCGCGTGATTTATGCTCTTTGGCGCGGTCAGCCTTCTATTTGGCATCTTCTGTTAAAGTTGCTGAACAAGATTTTATGACAGCCTATTATGCCGCACAACCTTCGGCGCACCGTTCTGTTATTTGCGATGTCCCTTCAGTTTCGTGGAATGATGTGGCTGGTCTGGATGACGTCAAGCAATTGTTGAGCGAGGCTTTGTCATGGGCTTTGCATGGGCAAGATGTTTTTAGGACAGCAGGGATTCATCCGCCGCGCTCCATCCTTTTGTCGGGGGGACAGGGGACGGGCAAGACATTACTTATGCGGGC
>DYNT01000095.1 GCA_020720905.1 Micavibrio aeruginosavorus | reverse complement strand
CCTATGCCCATCGAGAAAAACTACGATCCCGCCGCCACCGAAGCCAAATGGTATCCCAAGTGGGAGGCCGCCAGCGCGTTCGCCTGCGATCCGACATCGAAGGCCACACCCTATTGCATCATGATCCCGCCGCCCAACGTGACGGGCAGCCTGCATATGGGGCATGGCCTGACCTTTACGATCCAAGACACCCTTATCCGCTATCAGCGCATGAAGGGCAAGGACACGTTGTGGCAACCGGGAACGGATCACGCGGGCATCGCGACGCAACTGGTGGTGGAGCGTCAACTGGCCGCGCAAGGCACGAATGTCAGCCGCCGCGAAATGGGGCGTGAGAAGTTTTTAGAGAAAGTCTGGGAATGGAAAGCGGAGTCCGGCGGCACGATCACGCGCCAGCTGCGCCGCCTTGGCGCATCGCTGGATTGGCCGCGTGAGCGCTTTACGATGGATCCCGCGCTGAACAAGGCCGTGAACAAAGTCTTTGTGCAGCTCCACAAAGAAGGCCTGATTTACAAAGACAACCGCCTTGTGAACTGGGATCCCAAGATGCTCTCGGCCATTTCTGATTTGGAAGTGGAGGCCAAAGAAGTCAAAGGCAACCTGTGGCATTTCAAATACCCGATTGATGGCACGGACGAGTTTATCATCGTTGCCACCACGCGCCCCGAAACGATGCTGGGCGATACCGCCGTCGCCGTTCATCCCGACAATGAAAAACTAAAGCACTTGATTGGCAAGATGGTGAAACTGCCGCTGATCGGACGCCTCATCCCCATTATTGGCGACGATTACGCCGATCCTGAAAAGGGCACAGGCGCGGTGAAGATCACCCCCGCGCACGACTTCAACGATTTTGCCGTTGGCAAAAGGCATGGGCTGGAGATCATCAATATCTTTGACGCGCACGCGCACCTGAACGAAAACGCGCCAGAAAAATATCGTGCCCTTGAGCGTTTTGCCGCCCGCAAACAAATCGTCGCGGATATGGAAGAGCTTGGGCTTCTCGATCAAATTGTGCCGCACGTTCACACCGTCCCGCATGGTGATAGGTCGGGCGTTCCCATCGAACCGTGGCTGTCCGAGCAATGGTATTGCGATGCCAAGACTCTCGCTGCGCCTGCGCTGAAAGCCGTGGAGGACGGCAAGACCAAGTTTGTGCCAGAGCAATGGACGAACACCTATTACGCGTGGATGCGCAATATCGAGCCGTGGTGCATTTCGCGCCAGCTATGGTGGGGGCATCAGATTCCCGCGTGGTATGGCGAAGACGGGCAAGTGTTTGTCGCGCATGACGAAGCTGAAGCCTTAGCGCAAGCCGAAAAACATTATGGCCAACGCGTCACGCTAAGGCGCGATGAAGACGTTTTGGATACATGGTTTTCCTCGGCGCTGTGGCCGTTCTCTACGCTCGGCTGGCCAGAGCAGACTCCTGAATTAAGCCGTTATTATCCGACCGACGTTTTGGTGACAGGCTTTGACATTATCTTTTTCTGGGTCGCCCGCATGATGATGCTGGGCTTGCATTTTATGGGCGATGTGCCGTTCCACACCGTCTATATGCACGCCCTTGTGCGCGATGAAAAAGGGCAGAAAATGTCCAAGTCGAAAGGCAACAGCATCGATCCGCTTCTCACCATCGATCACTATGGTTGCGACGCGCTGCGCTTTACGCTGGCCAACCTTTCCACGCCGGGACGCGACATTAAACTCGCCACCTCGCGCATCGAGGTCAGCCGCAACTTTGCCACCAAGCTGTGGAACGCGGCGCGGTTTTGCCAAATGAATGGCTGCGCGTGGGACGCCGCCTTTGCTCCCGCAGGCGCTCAACACACCGTCAACAAATGGATCATCGGCGAGACGCTGGCCGCCGCCGATACTGTCGCCGCGCATTTGGATGCCTATCGCTTCGATTTGGCGACCCACGCGGTTTACGAGTTTATCTGGAACGTGTTTTGCGATTGGTATTTAGAGTTTACCAAGCCCCTACTGGCCGAAGGCAGTGACGCGGCCATTGCAGTGGAAACCAAGGCCACAACGGCGTGGACTCTGGCGCAAATGCTCAAGATCCTGCATCCCTTTATGCCCTTTATCACCGAGGAATTATGGGAACAAATCGTCGGCGACGGCACGCTCCTCATCACGACGGCATGGCCAACCTCTACCATAGCGGTTGATCAAAGCGCGGGCGCGGAGATGAATTGGGTTACGCGTCTGATCACGTCGGTGCGTAATGTTCGCGCCGAGCTGAACGTTCCGGCGGGGGCGCAGATCAAGCTTTTGATCAAAGGCGCAAGCGCCGCAACGCGGACTCGCCTTGCCACGCATGACGCGATCATCAAAAAGATGGCGCGACTCAGCGACGTGACGCTCACGGATACCACGGCCAAGAATGCCGCGCAAACCGTGGTGGACGAAGCGACGCTGATCCTGCCACTGGAAGGCGTCATTGACATCGCACAGGAAAAAGCCCGCCTTGCCAAAGAAATCGCGAAATGGCAGGACGAGATTAAAAAGGTGGATGCGAAAATGAAAAACGAAAACTTCGTCTCCCGTGCGCCGCAAGACATCTTGGACGAACACCGCGAGCGCAAGGAAAACGCAGACTCCATGATCGCCAAACTCGATGCCGCACGCAAAGGGCTGGAGGGGTAGACTCTATAAGGATAGAAATGCAGGTTTTGTCTTTTTTAACAATCCTCCTCGCCGCCAACATCGCGAGTGCTGCGCCATCCCCCGCCCTTGATGACCGGTTTTGCCAAGCCCTTGTCAAACACACGCCCAGCGCGGATGTCGCGTATCAGGCGGGGGTGGACGTCAACGGGGGCGCGGTTGTGCCTGCGGATTTGGATACCCCCAACACCTTGGCTCTGCCTGATGAGCTGACCATCCCGCTGACTGCCGATTTGATAAGCTTTTTGAAAATGGATGCCGCCGCCCTGCCCGCCTCGGCCATGCAGCGCAATGATATTCAGCTTGGCACGCTGACCTTGCGGGGTGATCAAGTCCTTTTTAACGGACAGCCCCTTTCCGATGCGCAGCAAGATAATCTGGCCGTTTTGTGTTTGAAGCCAACGAAATAGGCATAAAAAGAGGGCTGTTTTCTTTGCGACCAGCCTGTTTCTCCCCTTGCCCCGCTTCGCCCTTCATTCTATCATCTGTTTTCCTATACCCTAGGCGCTTTAAATTTGATTTTTGGTGATCGATGATACCGCATCGTATCCCTCCCCCTCGCGGGGAGGGACGGCGACCATCGCGAAAGCGGTGGGAGCAAGGGAGGGGGGAGAGCGACTGGGCGCTTTATGATCGGATTTTATTCCTGACCACAACGTTTTCAGCCTAGCTTCACTCCCCCTCCCCTAACCCCTCCCGCGAGGGGAGGGGAACTCCAGCGTTCTTGCGGGCAGATTGTTCCCAATATCTAACGCGCAAAGGATATATAATCTTTTGACAGTAATGGTTTAAACATGAACACAAAAGCCCCGCAAAAAGCCCCCAAGACCGCCATCTCGCCCACTCGCGCGGAAAACTATAACGAGTGGTATCAAAAGATCGTCCGCGCCTCAGACATTGCCGAGCTGTCGGGCGTGCGCGGCTGCCAAATCCTGAAAGCATGGGGTTATGGCACGTGGGAGCAAATGCAGCACGATTTGGATCGCCGCTTTAAAGACACGGGGCATGAAAATTATTATTTTCCCCTGTATATTCCTCTCAGCTACTTTCAGCGCGAGGCCGATCATGTCGAAGGCTTTGCCAAGGAAATGGCCGTCGTCACGCATCACCGCCTGACGAAAAATGCGGAAGGCAAGCTGGTTCCCGATGGCGAGTTGGAAGAGCCTCTTATCATCCGCCCGACCTCTGAGACCATCATCGGTGAATCGATGGCCAAGTGGATTCAATCCCACCGCGATTTGCCTCTCCTTTTGAACCAATGGGCGAACGTGTCACGCTGGGAAATGCGGCCACGCATTCTGCTCCGCACGGCAGAGTTCCTTTGGCAAGAAGGCCACACGGCTCATGAAACGCTGGACGATGCGATGCGCGAGACGAAGCAAATGCTGGAAGTCTATCGCGTCTTTTGCGAAGACGTTTTGGCCATCCCCGTCATCACGGGCGAGAAAATCGCCGCCGAGCGTTTTCCAGGCGCGGTCAACACCTATTGCATCGAAGCAATGATGCAAGATGGCCGTGCGTTGCAAGCGGGCACATCGCACTATCTGGGGCACAGCTTTGCCAAGGCTTGCAATATCCAATTCCAAAGCCGCACAGGACAACTGGAATACGTTCACACGACATCGTGGGGCGTGTCCACGCGCTTGCTTGGCGCTTTGGTCATGACGCATGGCGATGATAACGGCATGAAGATGCCGCCGCGCGTCGCGCCCTATCAAGTCGTGATTATCCCGATTCTGCGCGAGGACTCCCCCAAGGACGAAATCATGGCCTCCTGCGAAAAGCTGAAGGCTGACTTGCTCAACGAAACGCTGGATGGACAAAGCGTGCGCGTCAAGGTCGATGCTCGCGATAGCCAAAGTAGCGAAAAGCGTTGGGACTGGATTAAAAAGGGCGCACCGCTGATTGTCGAGATTGGCGCGAAAGATATCGCCAGCGGCAAGGTCTGCGTCACCCGTCGCGATAAGCTGGAGGATGGCAAACGCTTTGAGGAACGCGGCACGTTTGTCGGCAACATCGGGCTAGAGCTGGCCACGATTCAGCAAGCGCTATTCGATGCGGCGGCGGCCTTCCGCGCCTCACGCCTTGTGCGCGACATCAAGGACTGGGCGGCGTTCGAAG
This sequence comes from Micavibrio aeruginosavorus, assembly GCA_020720905.1. GTDB lineage: Bacteria > Pseudomonadota > Alphaproteobacteria > UBA9219 > UBA9219 > UBA8914. The sequence continues at coordinate 228 of DYNT01000095.1, read as the reverse complement.
CCTATTTCAGCAAGGACGAGGACGGCGGCTTCACAGGCGGCCAAGGCTTTATCCGCGCCAAATGGTGCGGCGATGAAACCTCTCTCGCCAAACTGGACGTGCTGGGCGTGACCGTGCGCTGCATCCCGTTTGATCAAGACGGACGCGAAGGCTCCTGCGTTTTGACTGGCCAACCCGCCACGCTAGATGTTATCTTTGCAAGAGCGTATTAAGATGAGCATTCAGCAT